>JABDND010000138.1 GCA_013001145.1 Croceitalea sp.
AGTCTAGTTTCTTTCAATCAATTAAACATCGTTATTGGTATATCGGTAGCTTATTTTTCCAATTATTTTTTAGTGAACTTCGGTGGTGAGAGCTGGCGATGGATGCTTGGAGTTGAGGCCGTGCCTGCGATTATTTATTTTTTCGCATTGTTTACGGTTCCTAAAAGTCCCAGATGGTTGATTCTTAAATTGAACAATGTAAAGTTGGCGCGTAAAATTTTGCAAAAAATTGGGGGAGAAGAATATGCCGAAGTGACCCTAAATGAAATCCAACGTGGGGTGGACAAAAAAGAAGAAAAAGGCAAACTTTCCGATCTTTTCAATAGTAAATATGCAACGATAATGATCATTGCTTTGGGTATTGCCTTTTTTCAACAAATCACAGGTATCAATGCCATATTTTACTATGCTCCTACAATATTTGAACAAGCGGGAGGTAGTACAGATTCATCCTTTTTACAGGCTATCGTAGTAGGGTTGACCAATTTGGTATTTACACTGGTGGCGATTTGGCTCATTGATCGCCTTGGGCGTAAACCACTTTTATTAATTGGAACCAGTTTTATGACCTTGGCCTTGATATTGGCGGCAATGGCTTTCAATAATGCCACTTATGATTTTGAGGAAAGTACACTGGATAAAATTAGTAACGTTGAAATTAAGGAAGCATTGGCAGACTTGGAAGGCGAATCATATAAAAGCCAAGATGAACTCTTTACGGTAATTGAAGAGAAACTCAATCCTGCGCAGTTTATGGATTTTAAACGAAATCAAATCACAAATTTCATTAATATCAACTCCACTATGGTGTTGATTGCCATTTTAATGTATGTGGCAGCATTTGCGATTTCATTGGGTCCGGTCATGTGGACGTTAATATCCGAAGTATTCCCAAGCAAAATTAAAGGAATCGCCATTTCTGTAGTAGGTTTTTTCAATTCATTGGTGAGTTTTTCAGTCACCCAATTATTTCCTTGGGAATTATCAAACTTAGGTCCTACAATTACATTCGCCATTTATGCATTACTATCATTGTTGGCCGTGCTTTTTGTATATCGATTTGTAATTGAAACAAAAGGTAGGACCCTGGAAGAGGTGGAAGAACTTTTAATTAGATAGGATGCGATAAAATACATAAGTAATTTAAGAATACGGGTAAATGCAAAACAACAATACAACCAAAAATAAACAAATTGAAAAGGTTCAAATAGAAAACGAGGCTTTTTTCAAAATAGCCAATAGCGACTCTCTGCGTCCATTTTTTATGAGTGTTGTAAGTGATTCCAATCACTGGATGTTCATCTCAAGCAACGGGGGTCTAACCGCAGGCCGAAAGAATGCCGAATACGCCTTGTTTCCTTATTATTCTGATGATAAAATAACCGAATCTGCTGAAATTACAGGTAGCAAAACCATGATTAGGATCATTGGGGCAAGAGATTCACATATATGGGAGCCCTTTTCAAATAGGTTTGAAGGCGTGTATAAGGTGAGCCGTAATCTTTACAAGAATGTCTATGGTAATAAAATACTTTTTGAAGAGGTAAATCATGACCTTAAATTGGCCTATAGGTATCAGTGGTGCTCCAGTGATCGCTTTGGATTTGTTCGAAAATCTGCATTGATCAACCAAGGCGATAAGAATGTCAAGGTTTCCCTTTTGGATGGAATTCAAAACATTTTGCCCTATGGTGTTAGCAGCGATCTGCAAAACAAATCGAGCAATTTGGTTGATGCTTATAAAAGGAGCGAAGTCATCAAAAACTCTGGCTTGGGCATATACGCTCTAAGCGCCATCATTGTAGATAAAGCCGAACCTAGCGAAGCCTTAAAGGCCAATGTGGTTTGGTCGATGGGCCTTGATGAACCAACGTATTTATTGTCATCACTTCAACTGAACAATTTTAGAAAGAAGAAGCCTGTTCATGAAGAGCTGGATATTAAGGCCGAAAAAGGGGCCTATTTTGTTCAAACCGAATTGGATGTAGCAGCAAATAATCAAAAAGAGTGGATGCTGGTGGCTAATGTAAACCAAAATCATGCAGCCATATTTAAGTTGTCGCACGATATTTTAAAGCATCCAGATTTGTTATCCGAGGTGAATGAAGACATTGAACTGGGAACCAAACGATTGATAGCTTTGACAGCTGCTTCTGACGGATTACAGCTTACCAATGATGAATTGCGTGACACCCGTCATTTTGCCAATACCATGTTTAACATCATGAGAGGCGGCACCTTCGATGATAATTACAAGATTGAAAAATGGGACTTTACCAATTATTTGAAAAAGGCAAATGACAAGGTATATGGTAAAGCTGAAAGTATTATAAATGCACTACCAGATGAGTTTACGCTATCTCATTTAAAAGCAATAGCCAATAATTATGGCAATAGTGATTTTAAGAGGCTGAGTATAGAATATATGCCTTTAAAATTCAGTAGAAGACATGGTGATCCCAGTAGACCTTGGAACCGATTTTCTATAAATACACGCAGTGAAATTGATGGCTCCAAAATCTTGGACTACGAAGGCAACTGGCGTGATATTTTTCAGAACTGGGAAGCTTTGGCACATTCCTATCCGGAGTTTATGGATAGCATGATCCATAAGTTTTTAAATGCTTCCACTTTTGATGGTTACAATCCATATCGAGTGACCAAAGGCGGTTTTGATTGGGAAATCATTGAACCTGATGACCCTTGGTCATACATAGGTTATTGGGGCGATCATCAAATTATCTATTTGCTAAAATTTTTGGAATTTATCCAAAACCATTCGCCAGGACAGTTAGAGCACTATTTTGCAGAAGACATTTTTGTGTATGCCAATGTGCCCTATAATATCAAAAGCTATTCTGAAATACTGAAAAATCCAAAGGATACCATTGAATTTGATGAAAAATTGGATAAGCAAATCCGTCAGAAAAGAGTTAAAATAGGTGCCGATGGCGCTTTGTTGAGCGACCAAAATGGCGCTATTTATAAGGTGAATTTTATTGAAAAGATTTTGGCCACAGTAATGGCCAAAATGTCCAATTTCATCCCTGAGGGCGGTATTTGGATGAATACCCAACGCCCAGAATGGAACGATGCAAACAATGCCTTGGTAGGCAATGGAGTGTCCATGGTCACACTATATTATTTAAGACGATTCCTAAAGTTTTTTGATGAAATTTTGGAGTCTTCTTCAATTAAGGAAGTGGCCGTTTCTGAAGAAATTCGAAATTTTTTCAATCAATTGGCACACACACTCGATACCGAAAAACATATACTGGCCGATAAAGTAAATGACCAAAATCGTAAAAAAATCATGGACGGGCTGGGCAAGGCCGCCAGTGAATTCAGGTTGCATGTTTACGACAATAATTTCTCCGGGAAGAAAAAACCAGTGACCTTGGTTTCTATAAAACAATTTGTACAAACGAGTTTAGATTATTTGGAACATTCCATTAAAGCCAATAAGAGGGTAGACGAACTTTATCATGCTTATAATTTAATGACCGTTGAAAATGAAAAAGAGGTTTCCATCTCTTATTTAAGTGAGATGTTGGAAGGCCAGGTTGCTGTATTGAGCTCAGGATTTTTGTCTTCAAAAGAGGCCTTAAAGGTCTTGGATGGTTTAAAGAAAAGTAAACTATTTAGAGAAGATCAATACAGTTATATACTGTATCCAAATAAAGAACTACCCCTATTTGTTGATAAAAATAAAATACCACAGAAAAAGATCAACCAATCAAAATTGCTCAAAGCCGTCTCAAATGCCAATGATAAGAGTATTGTTGAAAAAGATATTAATGGCATTTATCATTTTAATGGAAATTTCAAAAATGCCAACGACTTAGAAGCTGCGCTTGACCAGCTCTCAAAATCAAAAGATTATGGCGAACTCGTGCATAATGAAAAAGCACAGGTACTTCAGATTTTTGAAGACATTTTTGATCATAAATCATTCACGGGTAGGTCGGGTACATTTTTCGGTTATGAAGGGCTGGGCTCCATTTATTGGCACATGGTCTCCAAGCTTCAATTGGCCGTGCAAGAATGCTGTTTAAAAGCAGTCATTGAAAAGGAAAGTGATCAGATCATTGGCCGCCTTTTGGAGCATTATTATGAGATTAATGAAGGCATAGGAGTGCACAAACCTCCGGCCTTGTATGGTGCGTTTCCCACTGATCCTTATTCCCATACACCTGCGGGCAAGGGAGCCCAGCAGCCGGGTATGACGGGGCAGGTCAAAGAAGATATATTGAGCCGATTTGGTGAATTGGGAGTTTTTGTAAAGGATGGTAATTTGGTGTTTGATCCCTGTTTGTTGCGAAAGGATGAATTTATTGCTCAATCCAGGGTGTTCAAATATGTAGACGTACATTCAAATGAACAAGAAATTAAATTGGAGAAAGGATCACTTTGTTTTACATATTGTCAAGTGCCAGTGATTTATAGATTGGCAAAAGAGAACGGCCTGGAGGTGCTGAAAAATACGAAGGAGAAACTGAATTTTAAACATTTGGGTTTAGATAAGAAATTAAGCAAGCATATATTTGAAAGAACGGGCGAAATAGATTGCCTAACTATTCATATTAAAGAGTCAAGCTTAAAATGATTTAAGGAAGTTCTATACTTGCCGTTCATGTATGGGCACTGTGCATATACTTCGAGCAAGCATGTGAAGTTCAAGAAATGGGTAAAGTAAAAAACATAGATGCCAATTTGGAACAAAGAATAGATTCTTTGTTATCCTTAATGACCCTTGAAGAAAAAATAGGTCAAATGACTCAAGTACGTCATTTTGATGATATTTCAGTAGAAGGCATTGCATCAAATTACATAGGTTCTGTAATCCATACCCAAGGGCCATTGCCCGGTACCAATGCCAAAGAATGGCAGGCTAAGTTCATCAATTTACAGAATAAAGCCCTATCAACCCGTTTGGGTATTCCACTGCTTTTTGGTGTCGACGCGGTCCATGGTCAAAACACCTATGAAGGTGCTACCATATTTCCACACAACATTGGAATGGGTGCCACACAAAATGCCGAGTTGGTTGAAAAAGCAGCAGCCATAACAGCCTTGGAGTCCCAAGCTACTGGATTCAATTGGGTATTTTCACCATGTGTAGCTATTCCTTTCAATGAAAAGTGGGGTAGGGTCTACGAGGCATTTTCTGAAGATACTGAACTGACCACCTTGCTGACAAGAGCATCCATTAGGGGGCACCAAGGAAAATTTTCAGATTCCCAAACTGTAATGGCAACTGCGAAGCATTTTATAGGTGATGGAGCCACAGATTACGGTTTGGAGGGCGGCGAGACTTCATTGAGTAAGGAGGAGGTCACAAAATATCTTTTACCACCATATCAAGCGGCTATTGAAGAAGGTGTTGGGGCTATTATGGCATCATTCAATACGATGTCTGGTACTGCAATGCACGCCAATAAAGCATTGATTCAAGAACTATTGAAAAACAAGATGGGTTTTGAAGGTATTATGGTTTCCGATTGGAAGGCCTATTCACGATTTGGAGAAAATCAAATTATTAATGCGGGTATAGATGTGGTAATGGCCGTTGATGGCGACTTGGAATTATTTCAAAACGGACTCAAAGCTGGAGTAGAACGTGGTGAGGTATCCATAGAAAGAATAGACGATGCCGTTCGTAGAATATTGCGCCAAAAATTTAGACTTGGGTTGTTTGAAGATCCATTTCCAAATTCCGATTTGATTGCAAAAATTGGTATTTCTGAACACAGAAACATTGCCCGTCAAGCAGTAAGAGAATCTTTGGTGCTGTTAAAGAACGACAATCAGTTGCTTCCTTTAGAAAAGAAGTTGGATAAGATTGTGGTAGTTGGAGAACACGCGAATAGTAGTGGCCTTCAATCTGGCGGTTGGACAATTGATTGGCAAGGCACCCAAGAGAACTATGCAGGTGCCACCAATATTCTCGAGGGAATCAAAAAAGTGGCAAAGGGAGAAGTCAT
>JABDND010000181.1 GCA_013001145.1 Croceitalea sp.
GGTGATTTTAAATCGGTGCATGAAATTGCCAAATTGGTCAAAAATGCCACAGTATGTGGATTGACCCGTTCTGTCAAGAAAGATATTGAAGTTGCGGCCGAAGCGATAAAAATTGCCAAAAAACCACGTATTCATACGGGCATTGGAACTTCTGACTCCCATATCCTTCATAAATTCAAATCAAACAGGCAAGAAATCTTAGAACGCGCCGTGGGCGCGGTTTCTTATGCAAAGACCTTTGTAGAAGATGTAGAATTTTATGCCGAGGATGCCGGTCGCACAGACAATGAATATTTGGCGCGTGTGTGTGAGGCGGTTATCAAAGCCGGAGCTACGGTTTTAAACATTCCAGACACTACGGGGTATTGCCTGCCCGATGAATATGGGGCTAAAATGAAATACTTAAAAGAGAATGTAAAAGGTATAGACAAGGCCATACTTTCATGCCACTGCCACAATGATTTGGGCTTGGCCACCGCGAATTCCATTGCTGGTGTGATCAACGGGGCCCGTCAAATTGAATGTACCATCAATGGAATAGGTGAACGTGCGGGCAACACTTCATTAGAAGAAGTTGTCATGATATTGCGCCAACATCCCTATTTAAATTTAGATACCAATATCAATAGCAAACTCTTATACGATACGAGCCGAATGGTCTCCCAAAAAATGGGAATGCCCGTTCAGCCCAATAAAGCCATAGTAGGCACCAATGCCTTTGCCCATAGCTCTGGAATACATCAAGATGGAGTTATTAAAAACCGTGAAACCTATGAGATTATTGATCCGGCCGATGTCGGGGTCAGTGAATCGTCAATTGTTTTAACCGCCAGAAGTGGTAGGGCTGCCCTGGCCTATCGTGCTAAAAATGTGGGGTATGAATTGACCAAATTGCAATTGGATTCCGTTTACGAAAACTTCTTAAAATTTGCAGACCGCAAAAAAGAGATTGTGGATGAAGATATTCATGAAATCATTGAGACTAGCAATATCAACCTAACAAGTCTGGCATAAACAAAATGGTTGGCAATGACCCATATAAATCATATGGGCGACCAACAAATTGAGGAAATATTATAAAGGCCCTCGAATTATCTTAAGAATTACCTCACATGAAAATGAACATTGCCTTGTTGCCCGGTGACGGCATAGGACCGGAAGTTATTGAGCAGGCCGTTAAATGCCTTCAGGCCGTTGAAGAAACCTTTAACCATACTTTTGTGTATAAAGAGGGTTTAGTAGGAGCTGCGGCAATTGATAAGACAAAAGAACCATTGCCAGACAGTACTTTGCGTCTTTGTAAAAAAGTTGATGCCATTCTATTTGGCGCCATCGGCGATCCAAAATATGACAATGACCCCAATGCCAAGGTAAGGCCAGAGCAAGGACTTCTGAAATTGCGCAAAGAACTCGGATTATTTGCCAACATTAGGCCCGTAAAAGTCTATGACAGTCTCATTGACAAATCACCTTTGAAAAAAGACATCGTTAAGGGTACCGACTTTGTCATCTATAGAGAATTGACAGGAGGTATTTACTTTGGTGAAAAAAAAGTGAATGAAAACGGCACCATAGCGTCCGACCTATGTGAATATTCGGAAATGGAAATAAGCCGAATCACACATCTTGCATTCAAGGCAGCCAATAAAAGAAATAAAAAGCTAACTTTAATTGATAAGGCCAATGTCTTGGAATCTTCAAGGTTATGGCGCAAAGTGGTTAAAAAAATTGGTGAAAGCTATCCAGATGTTGCCTTGAATTTTTTATTTGTTGACAATGCTGCAATGCAAATGATATTGAATCCCAGTCAGTTTGATGTTATCTTAACAGAAAACATGTTTGGGGATATTATATCGGATGAAGCAAGTGTCATTGGTGGATCTATCGGTTTGTTGCCATCTGCATCCATTGGTAATGGCCATGCCCTTTTTGAACCCATACATGGGTCTTTTCCACAAGCCAAGAGTGAAAATACGGCTAATCCAATTGCTGCCATTTTATCTGCGGCAATGCTATTGGACCACTTTCATTTGACCGAAGAGGCCGAAGCAGTGAGGATGGCGGTAGCCAAAGCCCTGAGCAAAGGAGTCGTAACACCCGACTTAAATCCAAAAAGTAAATTTGGTACAAGCCAAGTGGGAGATTTTATTGCCGACCACATAGTAGATGATGAGCATGCACTCATTATGAACGATGAGAATATTGGTTTGGGCAGGTCTACTATCATCTAACGCTCTACTCAGCCAGTAGACCGTCTATTGTTTGATCAAACTCTTTTTTGAACTTCTCGTACATTACGCCAGTGGCGGGGCCATTAAAGCCAGTGTGTATCTTGCGAACATTGCCCTTTTTATCAATATAAATTGTGGTAGGATAGGATAGCACATGATTGAGCATGGGCAATTTCTCATTGGCTTTGGTCTTACTTGATGTACCTGTTTGCGCCAATAGAACAGGATAAGGTACTTCTACCCTATCAACCAGCCGTTGAATACTCGCAAAAGCTTTAGCCTCGGTCTTTGCATATTCAAAAGCGAGAGCGACCACTTTCAAATTTGAATTAGGGTTATTTTTAAGGTAATCTACATAGAATTTGGTCTCGTCCAAGCAATTGGGACACCAAGTTCCCATTATTTGCACCAAAACGACCTTATTTTTAAAAGAATCATCATTTATACCAATTTGATTGCCCTGTGCATCCGGAAATGAAAAATCAAACCGTTCATAGCCTTCTTTTAAAAAAGTCAATGTATTGGCATCCGGTAGCTCAAAATTGGGGTTGCGTTTGGCTCTAAATATTTCAGTATAGTGGTTTCCTGAATAGAATTTACCATTTAAAGTACTGTCGGTAACTTGCGCGGTAAAGAGAAATACATGGGCCCCGTCAAAAGTTGAAAGTTTTAATCGATTGCCATCTACGATGCCCTCTAAATATCGATAATCGCCTGTTTTAGTTCTGAAAGTACCGATTACGCGACCTTCGTTCTGCTCAAAAATTCCTTTGGCCACATATAAGCTGTCTGTTCCATAATTGAACTCGGTTTCCCAAATACCAGTGACATCGAATTCAGGTTGAAGTTTTCGTTCAAATCTTGGCTTTTCACCAAATTCAGCCTCAAAAGGAACAATGCGGTCCAAACTCTCTTTAATAAAGTTACCTTGAATTCTGTTTTCGCTATACGTGCCCAAAATGTAGCCTTCAAAAACTGGCATATTAATACGAATTGAATCTGCATTAAAAGCAAATTCATCGACCCTTATTTCTTCCTCGGCATTTTTGATGGTTAAAACATAATTAGTTTCATCCTCCTTTGTAAGCGTAAAATTAAAGGGAAGTTGTTCATTATCTGAGACCTGCATTGTTGCTCGCCATTCTCCTTCCTTGAGCTCACTAGATGACCTTGTTCCACAACCCAACACCATAATAAATAACCCAATACAACGCAGAACCTTCTTCATAAACCAAATATTTTTTCAAGTATATCAAAAATTAGCTTGAAACCTTACTTTTTTGAAGATAAATCTTTGCACAAGAACTTCGTTGAATGTCAACTACCAATGTTTTATATTTGCTGACTTTAATAGGGGGCAATGAAAATTTCGTACAACTGGCTTAAACAATTTCTGCAACTGGATTGGGAAGCCGAGAGAACAGGCGAATTACTTACCAATTTAGGCTTGGAGGTTGAAGGAATTACCGATTTTGAATCTGTTAAAGGTGGTTTAAATGGTGTCGTAGTTGGCCATGTGCTCGATTGTAAAAAACATCCCAATGCAGATCGTTTAAAATTGACTTCTGTAGATATTGGTGCCGAAACTCCATTGCAAATTGTATGTGGCGCACCGAATGTAGCAAAAGGGCAAAAAGTACCAGTAGCTACCATAGGAACCACGCTTTATGCTAAAGATGGTGAAGCTTGGCAAATAAAAAAGGGCAAGATCAGAGGAGAAGAAAGTCATGGCATGATTTGCGCAGAAGATGAGCTGGGCCTTGGCCATGATCATGATGGAATCATGGTTTTGGACAGCAAGCTAAAAGTAGGCACCCCATGCAACCAAGTATTCAACGTAGAAAAAGACAAAGTTTTTGAAATTGGTCTTACCCCCAATAGATCAGACTCGATGAGTCATTATGGCGTCGCCCGTGATTTAAAAGCCGGACTCGCACATCAAAAAATACAGAAAAAGCTAATCACACCCTCAAATAGCAACTTTTCAGTGGACAATCGTTCACTCAAAATAGATGTCTCGGTAGCAGAAAACCATTTGGCTCCAAGATATTGCGGCCTTACCATCAGTAATATTTTAGTACAAGATTCACCAGATTGGTTAAAAAATAGGTTACGTGCCATAGGTTTGTCGCCCATCAATAATGTGGTTGATATCACCAATTATGTTTTGCATGAATTGGGACAACCGCTTCATGCCTTTGATGCTGCAAAAATTAAGGGGAATAAAATAGTGGTTAAAACCTTGCCCGCTGGGTCTAAGTTTGTAACCTTGGATGGTGTTGAACGCGAACTGCATCAAGAAGATTTGATGATTTGCGATGCTGCCAAACCTATGTGCATAGCTGGGGTTTTTGGAGGTTTACATTCAGGAGTGGATACAGACACGACCGCCATTTTTCTTGAAAGTGCCTATTTTGACCCCGTTTCCATTCGGAAAACAGCCAAACGACACGGACTTAACACAGATGCTTCTTTTAGGTTTGAGCGTGGCATAGATATCAATTTAACGGAATATGCCTTGATCAGGGCCGCACTTTTAATTCAAGAAATTGCCGGGGGAGAAATCAGCTCAGAGGTAGTTGATTTATATTCCAACAAAAAGGAAGATTTTCAGGTTTTTCTGACCTTTGATAAAATCAATAAGTTGATTGGTCAAGAGATTCCTAGAGACACTGTAAAAGCAATACTTTCATCCCTTGAAATCAAGGTCAATAACATCACCGAATCCGGCCTTGGTCTCACCATTCCCTCGTATAGAACAGACGTCCAGCGTGAAGTGGATGTGATTGAAGAAATATTAAGGGTTTATGGCTATAATAATATTGATTTCAATGAAAAATTCACGGCCTCGGTTGCGAGAACTTCAAAATTTGAAAATCATATTTTACAAAACGTTGTAGGCAACTTATTGGCGGCCAAAGGTTTTTATGAAATAATGACCAATAGCCTAGTGGCCAATGATGAAGGCGTCAATGCAGAGGACAATGTCGAGAATGATATGGTCCGAATGTTGAACCCTTTAAGTGCCGACTTGTCTGTTTTAAGAACTTCCATGTTGTTTTCTGGACTGGAAACCATTCGCCACAATCAAAACAGGCAGAAACAACATTTGAAATTTTTTGAATTTGGAAAGACATATAATACCACCGCCAATGGTCATCGTGAAGACAATCATTTATGCTTACTGGCCACGGGTAATCAGTTTGAAGAAAATTGGGCAATGGCAGGAAAAAAAGCGGATTTCTTTTTTCTCAAAGGTATCGTTACTGCGATCTTGCAGCGACTGGGCATAACTTCTATTCAGGAAAAGCCCACTGAGAATCAATTGTTATCGGAGGGTATTACAATGAAGGTCAATAAGGTCGTGGTTACCGAGCTCGGGTTGGTCAAGAAGAACATAGGTTCGCAATATGATATAAAGACCGAAGTGCTCTTTGCCGATTTCAACTGGGATGCAATTTTAAAGATAGCGGCGGAAAATGAGATTATATTCACCGAAATTCCAAAATTCCCTGAAGTTAAACGTGATTTTGCCCTTTTATTGGATGATAAAATCACGTACAAAGAGGTTCATGATTTAGCCTTTTCAGTAGAGCGGCAATTTTTACAGAAAGTGAATTTGTTCGATGTTTATACAGGTAACAAACTTCCTGAGGGCAAAAAGTCTTATGCTGTCAATTTTGTGCTTCAAGATAGGGCGAAGACATTGACCGATAAGCAAATAGATAAAATCATGTCAAAACTGCAGCAGGCATATACCAAGCAATTGGGAGCAGAATTACGATAAAGTTTTACTATAATCCCCTTGGCCTTATAACGTGATCAATTTGATGTATGACACCATTGCTTTGATTCATATCGGCCTCCACGATTTTCGCTGAATTGCCCAAGCCATCCGTTATAATAATATCAGACCCCATCATTGTTAACTTTATCTTATTGCCCTGAAGGGTGGTGAAACTTGTTTTACCAGCACCCCTGCAAAGAGCCCGTAATATCTTGGATGCCGAAATATCGCCAGCCACCACATGATAGGTAAGCAACGATTTTAATTTTTTTCGATTGACCGGTTTAAAAAGATGTTCCAATTCGCTTTTTGAAAGTACAGAAAATGCCTTGTCACTGGGCGCAAAAAATGTAAAGGGCCCTTGTTGGCCAAATAAATCTTCCATATCGGTGGCCTTGATGGCCGCAATAATTGTAGTGTAATTATTTGATTCGCCCGCGCTTTCCAAGATGGTTTTATCTTTCGCAAGATAAAGTACGGAGCCAACGGTAGCTAAACTATTATTTTGGGCCAGACCTGAGCTGCAAATGAGGCATAAAATGCCGGTGAGGACAAGCAGAAAGCTTCTCATAAGAACGATATAAGTTAGTTTGGTTCGCTCTTTGAGATTTCATTGCATTTCATCGATGAAATACCAAAAAGCTCGGTAAGATAACATAAACTGTCAATTATAAGCTATTATTGCCCCATACAGAGTAATAAATTAACATAATATTAACATTGTCTGATTTATGTTCATTCTGTAATTAATTTTGGATTTAACTAACTTTGAACCAATTGCTATAAAAAAAAGAAAATGCTATTAAAAAAGACGGATATTGAGTCTAGGCTCAATCGTTTAAAAAATCGAGATAAGTCACCCGAACAAATTCTTCAAGAAGTATATAAAGTACTTCACCAAGATTCTCAAAGAGAAGAAGAAATTGAAAAGCGTTTAACGCAAAAATCCATTTCAGATACAAATAAGTTCACTTTTGATTTACTTAAATCGGAGCGCATCTATCATTTGGACCAAATTAAGGATATCTGTATTGATTACAGGTTACGTTTTTTAGATTCGAAATATTTCAAAGGTAAAATTCCACAGGCAGGCATTTCAAAAATCAAGCATCTTGAAAGCCAGCATGGAATTGAAATCAAAGGTTTCAAGATAATGGCACCTTCCAAATTGTTCAAATTGGAAGATAAAGATGACCCCTTGCTTTTTGCACCTATAGGCAATGGCTATTACTATCTTATACACAAATGGGGCAACGATCTACATCCATTGCGCAAAATTTTGGTTTGGCCTTTCAAAGGTATGGTTAACCTGACCATAACAACTTTGATTATCAGTTATTTGGCTACACTTTTAGTGCCAACGGGCATTTTTAGTAAAACAAATACTTCTGCTGAATTTTGGATGGTGTTTTTCTTCATGTTCAAATCAATTGCGGCCATAGTGATTTTCTATGGTTTTGCCTTGGGCAAAAATTTTAATCCCGCAATTTGGAACAGCAAGTATTTTAATGCCTAAGAATATTTAAACGGGCACAGCGTACATTTTGTCGCGTTGTGCCTTAATTGCCTTGTCGGTCATATATTCATCAAAGCTAAGGTAGCGGTCAATGGTACCCTTGGGCGTAAGTTCAATTATTCTATTGGCGACAGTATTGACAAATTCATGGTCATGGGTAGTCAACAATACCGTACCCTTAAAGTTTTTCAAAGAGTTGTTGAATGCCGTAATACTTTCTAGATCAAGGTGGTTGGTAGGCTCATCGAGCAAAAGTACATTGGCGCGCAAAAGCATCATTCGGCTCAACATACAGCGCACCTTTTCTCCACCAGACAATACCGATGATTTTTTCAATGCCTCTTCACCACTGAACAACATTTTACCTAAAAAGCCGCGTACATATACTTCTTCGCGTTCTTCTTCCGTTTTGGTCCATTGTCTTAACCAATCCACTAGATTTAGTGAATTCTTAAAAAAAGATTCGTTGTCTGCAGGCAAATAAGACTGTGTTGTGGTTATGCCCCATTGAACCTTTCCTGTGGTTGGCTTCATGTTGCCCATGACTATTTCATAAAAAGCGGTAGACGCCCTAGAATCTTTTGAAATAATGGCAACCTTATCCCCTTTAGCGAGATTAATGTCAACGTTTTCAAACAAAACTTCACCGTCTTCGGCAACAGCCGACAGTTTTTCAATATTCAATATTTGGTCACCAGCCTCACGTTCCCTATCAAAAATAATTGCGGGATACCGGCGGCTGGAGGGCTTGATATCCTCAATCTTTAATTTATCAAGCATTTTCTTTCTCGAAGTAGCTTGTTTGCTTTTAGCCACGTTGGCGCTAAAGCGCATAATGAATTCTTGAAGTTCCTTTGCTTTCTCTTCGGCTTTTTTATTCTGTTGAGCTCTTTGGCGAGCGGCCAATTGGCTGCTTTCGTACCAAAATGTGTAGTTGCCGGAATAGAGGTTGAGTTTACCAAAATCAATATCTACGACATGTGTACAAACCGCATCCAAAAAGTGCCTGTCGTGCGAGACAACGATTACGGTGTTTTCATAGTTTGCCAAAAAGTGTTCTAACCAGTTAATGGTCTCATAATCCAAATCATTGGTAGGTTCGTCCATTATGAGTACGTCAGGGTTGCCGAACAGGGCCTGGGCCAACAAAACACGAACTTTTAATTTTGAATCCATGTCAGCCATGGTCACATAGTGAAGATCTTCAGATATGCCTAAGTTGGATAGCAGGGCTGCAGCATCGCTATCTGCATTCCAGCCGTTCATCTCTTCAAATTGCACCTGTAATTCCCCAATTTTATCCGCATTTTCATCGGTGTAATCTGCATAAAGGGCATCAATTTGCGTCTTGATGTCAAAAAGTGGTTTATTGCCCCTGACTACCGTTTCCAAGACGGTAAAGGCATCACAGGCGTTGTGGTTTTGTTCTAAGATGGACATGCGTTTTCCAGGCTCCAAATGAACCTGCCCCGACGTGGGGTCAATTTGCTTGGAAATGATTTTCAAAAAAGTAGATTTACCGGCACCGTTGGCACCGATTATTCCATAACAATTACCATGTGTAAAAGCCACATTGACCTCGTCAAAAAGTACTCTTTTTCCAAACTGAACCGATAAATTGGATACTGAAAGCATGTTTTTGTTTTAAATTTTTGCAAAAATAGTTAAAATAAATGCGGTTACCCAACGGTATTTAGAGCAATCAGAAGGTGGAAAGAATGTTTCACAACATTTAACTAGCTCTTAACAGCCAAGGCTATTACTGATTATTAGCTTTGTGGGACTAATGTCGTTTATGAAAAGAATTTTACTATTTTTCATTGCGTTTGCCTTTCTTGCCTGTGGCGATAAGGATAAAAAAACCGAAGGAGTTTTTTTTGCTGGAGAAATCGTCAATCCTACCAGTGACTACGTTGTATTGTACAAAAATGAAATAGTCATCGATTCCGCAAAACTTGACGACAACAACAGATTCTATTTTGCATTGGATACCATTGATTCTGGCCTGCATCATTTTGACCATGCCCCCGAACTGCAATATGTTTATTTGGAAAAAGGGGATAGTCTAATGGTACGTCTTAATACAGTGGCCTTTGATGAGTCTTTGGTTTTTTCAGGTTCAAATGAAGACGTGAACAATTTTATGATCGAAATGTTCTTGAACTATGAGGATGAGGATCGATTGGTCAATTCATACTATAAATTGGCGCCAGATATTTTTAGTTCAAAAATTGACTCGTTGAGAAATCAAAATTTAAACGAACTCGAATTATTGATGGAAGATGGCAACTTATCTAAAAATGCCTATGCCATGGCAAAAGCTTCCATCGATTACAACAGCTTTCTGTTTAAGGAAAAATATCCTTTTTATCATAGAAAACGTACCGGCGAGGAAACGCTGCATGAGTTGGACCCAGGTTTTTACAATTATCGTACAGGACTTGATATGAACAATAAAGACCTTGCCTATTTTAGACCCTACTATGACTACATGAAATATCATTTGGGCAATTTGTCCTATATGACTTGTGCGGTCAATTGTGGGATGGATATGGATAACCAATCAGTAAACTATCTCCATCTCAATAAACATAAGATGGCCATGATCGACAGTTTGGTTGTGGAAAAGGAGCTTCGTAATAATTTGTTTCGTAACGTGACGATGGATTATTTGCTGAAGATGCATGACTCTAGCGACGATTGTGACAAGTTTATTTCTGATTTTGAACAACTAAGTTCCAACGAAAGTCATAAAGAAGAAATTACAAACTTATATAGGGGAATCAAAAATCTACAAGCCCATAAGGAAATTCCGCATCTATTGGTTCAAGATGTCAACGGACAAGAAACCACATTAAAGAATATTGCCAAAAACGATAAAACAGTCTTTTATTTTTGGACAGGCTCGCAAAAAAGGCATTTTAAAAATGTGTCAAAACATATTGCCCGCTTAGAAATTGATTATCCTGAGTACTCCTTTGTGGGCATCAATTTAAGAACTGGCCATCCGCAATGGTTGTCCATGCTCGCTGAGAACAAAGTGGATACCAAAAACCAATATTGGGGCAAAGATTTTGAGGCCATTCAAAACACTTTGATCATTGATGGCCTAAATAAATGTTTGATCACCGAAGATTCGCTGATTGTGGATGCCTTTGCTAATCTCTATCGCAATTTTAGGCCCCAAAAAAAAGCCCTGGTCGTTAAATAGACCAAGGCGCTTTTCAATTTTCTTTTTATTTATTAGGCGTTGCCCTTTTTGTAATCTGCCAAGAATTTTTCCAAGCCAATATCGGTCAACGGGTGTTTTAACAGCCCTTCAATCGCTGAAAGTGGCCCTGTCATCACATCGGCTCCTAATTTGGCGCAGTCAATCACATGCATGGTGTGCCTTATGGACGCCGCCAATATTTGTGTGTCAAAACCATAGTTGTCATATATGAGTCTTATTTCGGCTATTAAGTTTAAACCATCTGTTGAAATATCATCCAATCTACCGATAAATGGTGATACGTAAGTAGCTCCTGCTTTTGCCGCCAATAAAGCTTGCCCTGGAGAAAACACCAAGGTACAATTGGTTTTAATGCCCTTATCTGAAAAATATTTCAAAGCTTTTACCCCTTCTTTTATCATGGGTACTTTTACAACTATTTGAGGGTGTAATTCTGCCAAGGCCTCCCCTTCTTTGACTATGCCATCAAAATCGGTTGACACAACTTCGGCCGATACATCCCCATCTACAATATTACATATATCAACATAATGCTTTAAAATATTGTCGTGCCCAGTTATGCCCTCTTTGGCCATTAACGAAGGATTTGTGGTCACGCCGTCCAACACGCCAAGCGCCTGTGCCTCTTTGATTTGACCAAGATTTGCGGTATCAATAAAAAATTTCATCTATCTATATTTAAGAATTTCTCTCTGCTGTAAAACTACAATTTATAATGGTTTAAAAGCAGTTTTTCATAGACTTTGTCGGGTAAGATACGTTTTAAAAAAAGTGAAAATTTTTGCATAAAATCCCCCACCTCATAATGTACTTTTGGGTTCTTTTTTTGAATTATTCGCAACACTTTTTTTGCCACAATTGATGCATCCATAGCACCATCAACATGCTCATCCATCATCTTTAATGAGCGCTCGTATGCAGCATAGGGTGAATTTTTAAGTACGGGTGCGTGGTATCTGCCGGCCGCAATATTGGTTGCTATATCGCCAGGTGCAAGATTGGTGACATGAATGCCAAAATCTTTGATTTCCATGCGCAAAGCCTCGGTCATGACCAACAGGGCACTTTTTGAGGCAGAGTAAATACCACGATAGGGCAACCCCATATAACCGGCGATGGATGTGATATTGATTACCAATCCAGCGTTTTGTTTGCGCATTTGAGGCAAAACGGCCTTAATCGTACGAACAGCACCATAAAAATTGGTATCAAAGGCTTTTTGAATTTCCTCTATTGGGGTCTCTTCAATGGGCCCTGTAATACCCACCCCGGCATTATTGACCAATACATCCAAGCGCCCTTCTTGAGCAATGATTTTGGTGATTGCTGCCGTAATGGATTCTTGATGATGGACATCGAGCTGAACCATTTGAAAGTACGTAAAATCTTGATGGGCAATTGCTTTTCTTGAAGTGCCATATACGGTATAGCCTTTTTCAGCCAACAATAGACCAATAGCTTTGCCAATGCCCGAAGAAGCACCGGTCACCAAAACAACCTTACGTTCCATAGCACAAATTAAGGGATAAAATTATAGAATTTACAATCGGCATTGCTGACTTTAGGGCACAAAAAAAAGGCAAGCTACCTACATCGCACCGCTACGACCACATACCCTTGCTGTGTTCCCACCCTGGGGGATTCTGCAGGAGCTGGTCGTGTAGGACTTGCCCAGTGCAAATATACGTTCTTTTAAATTTGTCGCAATCGGTTTACATGCTTAATTTGGTAGTTCTAAAAATAGATTTTCAATATGTATCCTATTAAATTATTACCCTACCTAGGGGTCTTCATATTCTTAATGGCTTGCGGTGGAACATCAGATGCTTCAAAACTTTTTGATATTCAATTGGAAGGACAAAAAAAACAATATCAAAAAGGTCAATCGGTTAATGTGGCCATACGCAACAAACAAAAATTACCTATTGACAAAATAGTTTATTCGGTAGATGGTAAAGAACTAAAAGTTGATAATGGTAAAATAAACTTTGACATTGAAAAATTGGGGAGCAAGACCCTAAAAGCGACCATAGCTTATGATGATCAGACCGTTGAAATTTCTAGAGATTTTAAATTATTGGCCAATAAAGCCCCTGAGATATACACCTACACTATTTTGAATACCTATCCGCATGATGCCAAGGCCTATACCCAAGGACTTGAATTCAGTGGCGATACATTGTATGAAAGCACCGGACAAAGAGGGAATTCATCATTACGAAAAGTTGATTTCAAAACAGGGGAAATTTTAACAAAGATAGACTTGAACAAAGCTATTTTTGGCGAGGGAATAACGCTTTTAAACAATAAGGTTTACCAGCTTTCGTGGCAAAGTGGCGTGGGTTACATTTACGACCAGGGCACGCTTGAAAAGCTTGAAAATTTTAGATATGGCAACAGCAAGGAGGGCTGGGGACTTTGCAATGACGGCCAAACCATATATAAAAGCGATGGCACTGAAAAAATTTGGCTTCTCGATCCAAATAACCTTACCGAAACGGGCTTTATCGAAACGGTGACCAACAAATCCATTTTTAACCGAGCCAACGAATTGGAGTATGTAAATGGTAAAATCTATGCAAACGTATATGGCAAAGAAAGCATGATGATAATTGATGCCAAATCGGGTGCAATAGAAGGTGTAATAAATTTTGGCGGACTTAAAAAATTGGTCACTAAAGGAGCCAATTGGGATGATCAAAACTCTGTACTCAACGGTGTAGCATACCATTCCGAGCGCAAAACGTTTTTCGTGACCGGTAAAAATTGGAACAAACTTTTTGAGGTAGAAATCATGAAAAAATAAGGATGCGAGAATACAGCATGACCTTAAAGGTTTCCGAATCTGATTTGGACGAATTGCAGCATGTAAACAATATTAAATACTTAGAGTGGATTCAAGATATTGCAAAGGGGCACTGGCAAACCGTCACCCAAGATGCCTATGCAAATGAACATGTTTGGGTTGTTCGCAATCACAACATTACGTATCATCGAGCAGCGGTTTTAAATGATGTTGTAGAACTTAAAACCTATATAGAAAGTTCCATAGGAGCCATTTCTACCCGAATAGTTGAACTCAAAGACCATAAAAGTGGTCACTTGTTCGTTACATCAAAAACGGAATGGTGTTTATTGAATACCCACAATATGAAGCCTACCCGAATACCTGACCACATCAAAAGCCTTTTTGAATGAACTCCAAATCACTTTTTAAAACACTCGTATTTGGCTTTATCTTATTCCTGATAGTTTTTGGCACTTCTTGTCGTAAGGATTTTGATTTTAAAATGGCGACAAACGCGCTTGAGTTTTCCAAAGACACGGTCTTTTTAGACACGGTGTTTACCAATATTGGCAGCAGTACCTACACGCTAAAAGTATATAACCAAGAAGATGAAGACGTTTTAATACCCTTCATTGGTCTTGAAAAAGGAGAGGAAAGTAATTACAGACTCAATGTTGATGGTTTGGCCGGCAAAACTTTCAATGATATACCCCTATTGGCCAAAGACAGCCTCTTTATTTTTATAGAAACCACTTTTGACATTACCACCGTAGGTGAGACCGAGTTTTTATATACCGATGCCATTCAATTTCAAACGGGCGGTAATACCCAACAGGTTGAACTTATTACCTTAGTACGCGATGCCATCTTTTTATACCCCCAAAGATTACCCAATGGTATGAAGGAATCAATCGTTTTGGGAGAAGATTTGGATGGCAATGAAATAAGGGTCGAAGGATTTTATTTGGATGATGATGAATTGAGCTTTACTCGAGAAAAACCCTATGTTATTTATGGTTATGCTACAGCTAAAAGTGGGAATACCCTTACTTTTGATGCGGGTACAAGAGTGTTTTTTCATAAAAATTCAGGTATTCTTATTGAAGAAAATGCCCAACTGTTCATTAATGGAGCCTTGAGTGAAGACCAAGAAGTACTCGAAAATGCGGTGATCTTTGAAGGTGATCGTTTGCAACCGGAATTTGCCGAGGTGCCTGGCCAGTGGGGTACCATTTGGCTCTTACCGGGTAGTACGGGTCATCAAATTGAACATTTGATACTTAAAAATGCCACAGTAGGCCTCTTGGTAGATGGCACGGA
>JABDND010000183.1 GCA_013001145.1 Croceitalea sp.
CAAAGAACAATATCCCTGCTCAACAGAAAGTCTTTTTCGTATTGGGTCAGCACTGTTGAGACGGTGATTGGGTACAGCCCCAAGCGATCATTCCGTTCTTTTAAAGAATCACCTTTGGGATGATCCCAACTTAATAAGTATAGCCCAACACATTTGCCGTAGGCCAAAGCATCTTTGGTAAAGCGTGTATTAGTGACCACCCACCCTTTCTGGTGATTATTTGCAGTATATTCATTAGCGTGGATGTCATCAAATCGCGATTTTATGTACAGGGGTATTTTTACATCGCAGTATCTAGCGGGATCACTATGAAACTTACATTCGATAAGCAGTTGAACATTGTCTTTGGAGGCCACCACATCAACCTCGTGGGCAACACAACGCCCTTTTACGATGACATTGGTCTCTGCCGTATAACCCGAAAACCTCAAAATGGCATCTATGAACTTTTCGAATGGAAATCCGGAAGGGCCCAGCTCATAAATTGCCTTTTTCAATTTATAGCGAGAGGCCAACACTGGTTTTTGGCGTTTCAATAAGGCAAACGCCCTGTTATAGATTTCTTTGGTGGTGATTCCATCATAAAGTTCGGCCTGCACCTTATTGGTTACCTCTTTTATCAACTCATCGTCGGCACCACTGTTGCGCAATGATTTTTTTAGTTTTTCCAAAGAAAAAGAAGCACGTTCACCCGTGGTTTTCACCAATTGAATTGCACGTTTACTACTGGGCTTATTATGGCGTAATTTTGACATCGACTTCAGGTATTTTGAGTAATTGCAGGGTGCTAGAAGCTAATTTTACCGATTCGCCCGATTTTTCGATGGCACTTTTAATCTGATCAAAAAGTCGGTGCCTGGTATATCTTCTTTTTTTGTAATCCGTAATATACCTTAGGTTTATGCTCACCCAGTTATCTGTGACCTCTAAGGCCAAGGTAGGATCTAGGGCGGCATCTTCAATATAATAGCGTTCGACCATCTGTTTCCATTTATTTTTTGAACTTGAAACATAATCGGCCAAAAACACATTGGCTTCTTGCTGAACCAATTTCTGGGCCAATGGAAGGTCAGAGTCGTGCGTGACCAAAATATTCAACTCGTCCCACACAAAAGGGAAATCAATGGAATAATTCTTAATGGGGCCTTTGAACACAAAAGCGTTGCTGATTTTAACGATTCGTCCCGTATAATTGTCACTGCTCACCCATTCACCAATTTCCATGATAGTGGTGTAAATACTGTCAATATCAATCACATCGCCTTTGATGTTATTGATTTCTATGCGATCGCCGGGCTTGTATACTCGAACAAAAAAGATGTAAAATGATCCTGCGATGCTTAAGATCAATTCTTGAAGGGTAAAGGTAAGGCCAGCCGTAAACAGGCCGATAATAATGGTATAGTCTTTAATGCTTTCGGCCGTTAGCGTGATGGCGATGAGCATCACTATAAAAAAATAACCGATGACTTCAATCCCTTTTTGAACTTTATACCTATAGGCAATGGTATCAATACGGCGCTTCACCAATTTTCGAAGCAAACTTATGCCAATGACAATCAGTGCGATCCAAAACAACAACTTGGCAAATTTTATCACATAGGGCTGATTTAAGAACTCTAAGAAAGCTTCCATATTTTATGCGATTAAGAATCCATGACCATTGATGGCCCTATATTTGATTTATTGGTATTGCCGAAGCTCTAGTGCCCAAAGGTTTCTCTGATCTTTGCCTTGACTTGGTTCTCGGTCATGCTGTCGGCCTTTTCAATTTTCTTGACCTTGTTGCCAATTAAATGATGGTTTTCATTGAGCTCTTTTAAAAATTTCTCGGCCGTTTCTGCAGGACCCATCAAAATCAATTCATCAACATCACCAAGAGCATTGACCAACTTGTTGAAATAGTTTTTAAGCTGATGTTTTTCACGTTCTAGATATTTACTGTCTTGAACAACATCTTGTGGTCCCCAGCGCGTTTTGGAGCGTGACCCTCCTTTGGGATTAAAGAATTCCATTTCTGACAGAATGGTTTTCCATACCTCTTTGCCATTGTTCAAAAACAAACAATGCGCTTTTTCTTTATCCATCCAAATTCCAACCTGTTTCATCTATATACGTTTAGAGTTATCATTCAATTCTAAAATGGGTATGGTAGGTTCATATCCAATTTCCTTAACCAGCGGATTTGATAGAATACTGCCAAAAAACAGATGTTTTTTGTTTAAGAAAGCAATCATATCGCTCTTTTGGCTTTCTATGAAAAGTGTGATACCCTTACTTATTTTGACTTCTGACAAAAAGTGCAGTGAATAACTGCATTGATCCAAAATATTGGTCAGGAGTTCTTGGTTGGCCGCTTGCTTGGCACTTAACTTGCCATCTTTTTCTTTATCAATATGGATGACATCAATTTTGGCGTTGTGCAGTTTGGCAATTTCCAATAAGGGTTCCATCTCCTTCTTTTTATAGGCCGTTTTATAATCCGTAGGGAAAACTATTTTTTTGGGAGGCGCAAAAGAGTAATGCTCAGGTATGGCCAAAACTGGGCAATTTTTAATGGCCTCCATAATGGCAACGGTATTGGTGCCAAAAATTCGGGCTTTGGAACCTGTTACGCCTTTAGTTCCCATAAAAATAATCTCTATATCTTTTTTTGCTATGGTATTACGGACTGCTTCAACCAAACTGTTGAAAGTTGAAATGGTATGCAGCGTATGGTTGGGGTTCTGCCCATGGAGCAACACCATTTGTTTTAGCTTGGCCATTCCCTCAAGCGACCTTTTTTTGGCGGCCTCGTAATGGGGCTCACCAGGTTCGGGTACCCGCATACTATCCAATGTATAGCCCGAAGCTTGAAAGGCGTGCAACAAATAAAACTCACATCTGATATCGCTGTAAAGATCTAGGGCATATCGAATGGCATTAAGAGCGTTTTTCGAAAAATCGGTCGGTAAAAGAACTTGCTTAATCATGGTTTCATACATTTATGTTAAAGCTAGCCAATCCAAAAAACCAGAACTATGATATTGGTCAACTTCAAGGCTGCCCAATTTGTAAATTTAGTGACCGCATTAATCCGTATAGGGAAGTACCATAAAAGGAATGAGGGCGTGCAATCCTATTTTTTTAATAACCGGTTCAATGAACAAACGTTCCAAAAAAGTGTGCTTGTTATGCACCATGACCAATAAATTGACCTTTACTTGTTTTTGAAATGCATTTATGGCCGACATTAGTTCTTGATCGGGCAAATCATGGTATTTATATGAGCCCTTCATAAACTTTGACAACTGTTTTTGATTCTTGTCCTGTTCCTTTGTCAACCCCTTGGGAGCTTTCAAATGCATAATATGTAGTCTAGCATCGTGCAATTTGGTTAAATCAAAAAGATACTTAAGGTGCGCCTTTTTGTAATCTATTTCAAAATCTGTGGGGAAAAGTATTTCTTTTACAGGCTTATATTTATAGTTGGCGGGTACCGTAATTACCGGTACTTTGGCATTTTTTAAAACATGAACAGCGTTGGAACCAAAAAACAATTCTCTGGCCCCCGTAGCTCCTTGAGTGCCCATTACAATGAGGTCTATTCCCTCATTTTGTACGGTTTTGTCGACCTCATCGGTTAAGGAGTTAAAAGCAGTATGGGTCACAAAGGTGTGACGGGTATTTTTATAGGTTTTCTGTAGTTTATTTGAGAGCGCTTCCAACTGGGTCTCTGATATATATTGATGGTCATCGGGCAATCCAAATTGTCCGGGGCTGCCCAAAACATAATCAACCCTGTAAATTTCAGGGGTATAAGAGTGCATCAGATAGAAAACACAGGTCTTTTTTTTATACAATTGCATGGCATAGGCAATCGCATTGTTTGCATTCTCTGAAAAATCTGTGGGCAACAATATGTTGATCATAGCGATATCTTTTAATTTGCGGGGAACAAAACAAATCTAGCAGTCGTCCATTGATTAAACTATGATATTCGTCAATTAAGCATTTGGCTGACTTTTATAAATTGCACCTATAAAATTGAATGCCATGAAAGGAAATTTTAATAAAATCGTCAATTCAGAATCGTTGGTTCTTGTTGATTTCTTTGCTGAATGGTGTGGCCCATGCAAAATGCTGGCACCTATTTTAAAACAAGTCAAAGAAGCCTCTGGTGAACAACTGAAAATTGTAAAAATAGATGTAGATCAAAATCAATCCATAGCCAGTAAATATCAAGTTCGCGGTGTGCCTACCATGGTCTTGTTCAAAAACGGCAAACCGGTATGGAGGCAGTCGGGGGTCATGCAAAAACCAGATATTCTCAACGTGATTCAGTCGTATTCTTAATTATTTTCTGATTTGAACATTAAGTAGAATTACTCGAACAAATGCATTACCAAAAAAGGCACTTTTGAATTAAATGCTATTTTCTTAACTACAGGTTCATGGGTCAACTTTTCCATGAAACTATGCCAATAATCTATCATTGCGACCATACCAATAGTGGCATCATCATCAATTGCCTTTTTTATGGAAGCGCTGATGGATTGTTCTCCTGTAACATTAACAACTTCATGTGCTATGCCTTTTAATCGACTATGTATCAATTCCTTAGCCTTTACTTGATGTGGTTGTAAATCTGCAAAATCACCCACATAGAGCACTTTGATTTTTGCTCCTGTAAATTTGGCAATGTTCGCCATGGGCCTTATTTCAAAAGTATCATGTAAGTGTTCAAAACCGGTAACAAATAAGATAGTTTCCAATTTGGATGACTTAAAATCATCTGGTACAACAATTATGGGGCTATAGGTGACTTTCTTTAGAATTCTCACAGTATTGCTTCCCAAAAAAACTTCTTTTAAACCTGTGGCACCCTTGGTGCCCATAACGATGAAATCAATATCTTCTTCGTAAGCCGACTTGGCTACGGCATTGACCAAGGTACTCACCATACAAATGGTCTTAAAGCTATGCTTGGGATTCGTTTTTTCTTGGTTAATACGGTCCATGACCTTTTTGAGACCAGCTTCAGATTCCGCTTTTGTAATTTGGAACAAGCGGGTCTGGTTGGCCCTGTTCATTTTGGTCATCAATCCGGAGCTGCCAATTTGAAAAGCGTTTAAAACAAAAAACTGACATTCTTGACTGGCAAATAGTTTTCGTGCATAGTCTATGGCGTGCCAAGCATTTTCAGAAAAATCGGTAGGCAATAAAATCCGTTTCATAGTCTTTATATTAATTACCCTTCAAAATCTGGCAGTACCAACAGCGGAATATTGGTCTTAAACCCAGCTTTTTTAACCACGGGTTCTTGCGTAAGTTTTTCAAAGAAGGTATGCGAATAATTGGTCAATACAATCATATCGGCCTTTTGTTCTTCGGCAAATTCTTGAATGGCATTGGCCACTGTGGTTTTTATATCCACTTTATAAAATGCGAAATTGAACCCTTTGAAACGCGCCTTTAAAATATCGCGATTCGCTTTCTGTAAATCATTCAATATAAACTCCTGCGCCACATGAAATATCTTGATTTCCGTCTGCCACAGCCCTGCTATTTCAAGAAGTGGCGCTAAAACTCCTTTTGGAAAAAAATGGGCGAACTCGGTTGGGAAAACGAGTGATTTCAATGCTTTGAAGTCAAAATCTTCTGGGACCGCCAGCAGGGGTGTGTTCTTGATTGTTTTAATTACCCTTACCGTATTACTACCCATAAATACCCCACGCGCGCCTGTTGCGCCTTTGGTGCCCATGACAATCATATCAATATCATATTTTGCAATCATCGCCTTAATGTTCACGGAAAGATCGCCCTGCAATGATAAGATCTTATATTGATGGTTTTCATTGGATAGGTTGTCTTTGGCATAAGTTATAATTTTGTCCAATTCCTTTTGAGAATTGGAAGAAAGTGCTTCGTACGCATCACCTGCCCTCACTGAACTTTTTATTCCCATTAGGTTTTGGGCATTGGGTTCAAAAACATGCATTACATAAAAAACGCACTTCTTTTGGGCAAAAAGCTTACTTGCCATAAAAAGGGCATTCCATGCGTTTGTAGAAAAATCTGTGGGCAGTAGAATATTTTTCATGATACTTTATGTTACTTTTTTTGAAGTGTCCCTTAACACCATAAAAGGCACCGCAGAATGATAGCCAATGGCCTCAACATTCTGTTTTAAGATCAATCTTTCTAAAAAAGAATGCTTTCTGTTCATCATGGCCACAAGGTCCATATCATTTTTATCTGCATATTCATGAACCACATTGGGCATATATTCTTTGGTAATATCTTGCCATACCACCTCAATTGATGCGAGTTGTTTGGCCAAATGGGCCTTGTGAGATGCCTG
>JABDND010000015.1 GCA_013001145.1 Croceitalea sp.
ACAAGACCTTCGTTGTTCTTATTGAAATCTATCTTCATAATCTCATGGGTATTCCTTGGTTATTCAATTCCTTTTTTAAATCGGATATTTCTATTTCATTGAAATGAAAGACACTGGCAGCCAAAGCAGCATCGGCTTTACCTATCATAAAGGTATCAGCAAAGTGCGCCATGGTTCCAGCGCCTCCCGAGGCAATTATAGGTATGGTCAGCGAATCGGATAATTGCGCCAGCGCCTTATTCGCAAATCCATTTTTTGTTCCATCATTGTTCATTGAAGTAAACAATATTTCGCCAGCTCCGCGCTCTTCAACTTCTTTGGCCCATTCAAATAGGTCAATATCCGTTGGTACTTTACCCCCTACCAAATGAACTTTCCACTGTCCATCAATTTCCTTTGCATCTATGGCAACAACAACACATTGAGATCCAAATTTGGCGACAAGTTCGTTGATCAACCCAGGGTTTTTTACTGCCGACGAGTTAATCGAAACCTTGTCTGCCCCATTCTTTAATAGCATGTCAACATCTTCTACAGATGAAATTCCGCCACCCACTGTAAAGGGAATATTTATCTTTTCAGCCACATGGCACACCATGTCGGCCAAGGTCTTGCGTCGTTCCTCCGTCGCCGAAATATCTAAAAACACCAACTCATCGGCGCCCTTATCCGCATATGCTGCCGCAAGTTCAACAGGGTCGCCGGCATCTCGTAAATCGATAAAATTGATGCCTTTTACCGTTCTACCATCTTTTATGTCAAGACAAGGGATTATTCGTTTGGTCAGCATGTAAGAATATAGTTTTCAAGTTGTTTTAGACTGATTCTATTTTCATAGATGGCCTTGCCAATAATGACCCCTTCACAACCTATTTGGGCCAATCTTGGCAGTTCATCAAAATGAGAAATACCCCCGCTTGCAATTAGTTTAATACCTTGCTTTTCAATATCCTCAACTCCACTTGGGCCAACTATGGTCTTGTTCACTTTGGTTTTGTCTAAAATTTTTTGATAGAGTTCAAAAGCTGGTCCTTCCAACATGCCGTCTTTGCTGATATCGGTACAGATAACGTAGCTAATCCCTTCTTTTTGGTACTTTTTGATGAAGGGAACAAGTTCCAAATTTGAAGCTTCTTGCCAGCCCGAAACAGCAATTTTTTCGTCTTGGGCGTCGGCACCCAAAATAATTTTGTCCGAACCGTAAGTATTAATCCAACCTAAAAAAGTAGGCCGGTCTTTGACCGCAATGCTACCGCCGGTGACTTGATGAGCCCCACTTTCAAAGGCGATACGCAAATCATTATCAGATTTAAGCCCGCCTCCAAAATCAATTTTCAAGCTGGTGTTTGTTGCTATACGCTCCAAAACTTTATGGTTCACTATGTGTTTTGACTTGGCCCCATCCAAATCGACCAAATGTAAATGACAAATACCATGTGACTCAAAGGCTTTGGCAACCTCCAACGGGTTTTCATTATACACTTTTTTTGTGTCGTAATCACCCTTGGTCAAGCGCACACATTTACCATCTATTATATCAATTGCCGGAATTATTCTCATAGTTCTAGAAAATTTTGAAGAATACTGGCGCCATAATTACCGGACTTTTCAGGATGAAATTGGGTTCCGTAGAAATTACCTTTTCGTAAGGCGGCGCTATATTCGATTCCGTAGGTACAGGTGGCAACGCTATCTTCACATTTTGGTGCATAATAACTATGGACCATGTATATATAGTCTTCTTTGAGGTTATTAAAAAGTGGAGATTTTAAATGCTCAATTTTGTTCCATCCTATTTGGGGTACTTTGACAGTATCTGAAAATCGTTTGACATGGGTGTCAAAGATACCAAGACCTTTTGTATTGCCTTCTTCAGAATAATTACACATTAATTGCATGCCCAAACAAATACCCAAAACGGGCTGTTGCAATTTGGGAATAACATTTTCCAATTTACTCTCTTTCAATTTGGCCATGGCACTACTGGCCTCTCCCACTCCTGGAAAGATGACTTTATCAGCTTGCTTAATCGTGACCGCATTACTTGACAGCTCAGCTTTAACACCAAGTCTTTTAAAAGCAAATCGGATGCTCTGTATATTACCGGCCCCATAATCTATGATTACCAATTTCATAACATTCCCTTGGTTGATGGCAAGACCATTTTTTCTACATCACGTTTAACCGCCATTTTTATAGCTTTGGCGAAAGCCTTGAAAATAGCTTCTATTTTGTGGTGTTCATTGGTTCCTTCAGCTTTGATGTTCAAATTTGCCTTGGCACCATCGGTAAATGATTTAAAAAAATGATGGAACATTTCAGTGGGCATATCGCCCACTTTTTCGCGATTGAAATCTGCCTCCCAAACTAACCAGTTTCTGCCACCAAAATCAATGGCAACTTGCGCTAGACAGTCATCCATGGGCAAACAGAAACCATAACGTTCAATACCCAATTTATCGCTTAGGGCCGTATGAAAAACTTCGCCCAATGCTATGGCCGTATCTTCAATAGTATGGTGTTCATCAACCTCTAGGTCGCCATCTACTCTAATGTATAGGTCCATTTGACCATGGCGTGCCAGCTGATCCAACATGTGATCAAAAAATGCAAGTCCTGTATGAATATCACTTTGGCCTTTCCCATCAAGATTCAGTTCAATTTTAATATTCGTTTCATTTGTTTTTCTATGGATGTCCGCCTTGCGTTGTTTTAATTTTAAAAATTCATAAACGCGTTCCCAATCGATGGTTTCAAGGGAAATATAGTTATTAAGTTCCGCGACATCACTGTTTATTTCACCCGTGCCCAAATTAGTTTGATTGTTGAGATAGATGCCCATGGCCCCTAAATTTTTGGCCAGCTCAATATCGGTTAGTCGATCGCCAATAACATAAGAGTTTTTTAAATCAAACTGATCGGTGAAATACCTCGTCAAAAGACCTGTGCCTGGTTTTCTGGTATTTGCCTTTTCTGCCGGAAAAGTTTTATCTATCAACACCTCGCTAAACACAATGCCTTCGTTTTCAAAAGCAGTTAGTGTAAAATTATGTACCGGCCAAAAGGTGTCTTCTGGGAAGACATCCGTGCCCAGACCGTCTTGATTGGTGATCATCACCAACTCGTAATCCATCTCTTTTGCAATTTTACCTAGATAAGTAAAAACCTTGGGGTAAAATTCCAATTTGTCGAAGGCGTCAATTTGCTCGTCTGCCGGTTCTTTGATCAACGTACCATCACGATCAATAAATAATACTTTTTTAGCCATCAGATTAATTTCTTTAATGCGTTGATGAGTTTCTCATTTTCTTCCTTTTTGCCTACTGTTAGGCGTAATGTGTTATCACATAGCGGTTGACTGCTTCTATTGCGCACCACAATCCCTTGCCGTAGCAATTCTACATAGCGTAAATTGGCATCGTCAACCTTAACCAAAATAAAGTTGGCATCACTTTTATAAAT
>JABDND010000051.1 GCA_013001145.1 Croceitalea sp.
ATTGTTTTGTTATAATTTTCATCGTTTTCTTTTTTAGCAATTTATTCTGTGTAGAAATATATATTGTCCAAAATGAAGTTTGGCCCACCCGTAATTATCAATGCTCCCAAATTATTTTTTTGGTTTGTTATATCTCCGCTCAATGGAATCTCAAAAGATTTCCATTGACCTGCAATTAAATTTGTTAGTGTAAACCTAAAGTCTTTATCATCTGCTATCGGGTTACCCGTATTTGGGTCGGTTTCAATTATTTGATTCGCCCCGTTATCCCTAATTTGAATTCCAACTTCTGTCCCCGTCTCTTGAACATAAACATCAATATGCAAAAAGCTCAGATTAGAGGCATCAAGGGTATTATTAAAAAGAATACCAGTAAAATTGTTATTCGCATAGGTCAACACTTGGCCATTACTGGTTGTTGTAATTGAGGTTTCTGTGGTCGAACCTCCAAAACCTGGTGAAAAGTTGCTTTCCGTTTCATTAGGATAAGAATCACTAAAAATGGATTTAACATTTGCAGCTGGCTGGGTGGGTATTGGAGCTTCTAGCAACGCCCCTGCAGAGGTAACTTCTAAAGACCCCTTTGCAAGAACCCCATTAACAATTGCAGTGATTTTAGAGGTACCCTCTCCAATAATAGTTATCTCACCCAATTCATTTACCACAGCAACCCCGTTATCTGAACTATTAAATTCAAAATAGGACGGCGCCGCCGATACTGTTTGATTCAATCCTGAGCCCAAATTAAAGGTTTGGGTTAATCCAGTAATTGATATATTCGATCCGGTAAAGACTTGTTGGCTAAAATCCTGTCCAGAAAAAATCGCCGGACTTGGTTGAGCAACTGTTCCCAATTTTTCAAACATTATCTCATCAAACCATAAAGTATATCCTCCCTCATCACCATCAAAAGAGGCTCCTTCTGCCAACCAAAACAATCCTGTTTCCGCAATTAGTCGAGAGGCATCAGGTATGGGTATCACATATTTTTGCCATCTGGTGCTAACCCCTAAACCATTGAGTGTTACCTGAAATTTGTTATTTGTAGCACCATCAATTCCAAAACCTATAGCATCAATAGATGCAGCTTGGGATGCCTTGGCATAAAATGTTAGGGCATCAAAACTAGAAAGATTTCTATTTGCCGTCGTATTGAAGGTGGCGCCTACAAAACCGTTACCAAATGAAGGCACATCAAAACGCATTGATGCTGACCCATCAAACACATCTTCGGTATCTACACTAAACGCTTCAGGATCGGCGCCTGCGTCAACAAACGGAAAATAATCCATTCCGGCTGAAAAGTTATCGAGAAATACATCACCGTTTGGTGGGAAAGTGGAAAACTCCACATCATTTGAAAAGTCTCTTTCGCAACCAGAAGAAAAAGTAATCATTAAGCCCAAAAGAAGAATAAAGCGTGAGTTATTATATATATTTTTCATTTTTCTATCTTTTATTTCCCAATATTAATATGTACATAAGTCATAATCTCCCATTCGCTACCGTTACCAAAGCCTACAGGGCTTATGGTTGGTTCATTTGAAAACTCGGCCCCAGCATTGGGCAAATATCTTGGAGAGAATTCATCTAAAGAACGCCAGGTACCGCGTATACCTACTTGGGTACTAGGTAAAATAAACCAATCTGGTTTACCTAAGGTGGTAGAGATATCCAACATCAACTGTACTGGAAAAGTCAAGTTAAAATCCCTGTGGTAATCAAAGGGCCCCCAATCATTTATTTTTTGTTCATAGCGTAATTTGAAATTTTTATAAATCATTCTGACATCTCCGCCAAAACGTTTGATCAAACGTTGTGAATCTCCATTTGCCTGGCCATTTCCGTAATAAAAATTACCGACCATTCCAAAATCTGAGCCTAATTTAGAGACCATTCTAGAGTGTACTTCCCAGAGGTCCTGAGCTGGCGCCGAGTTGGGAAAAGCGAAAAAAGTACGATTTGCTAAAAACCCAATATGAGCGTCCATTGTTGTAGGCAGATGACGATAAACAAAACCTAAATTCATAGCGAACTTCGCATCTTCTGACCGGTCGTTATCCCATTCATACATCCATGTTCCTGGGGTAGGGTCATAAGTAATCAATAATTCACCAGCTGTTGTTTCCCGATTTGCTCTTACCGAAAAAGGATCATCGATAATATTTCTTAGACGACCTGGCCCTTGCACATCTTGTGGCATGGCATCTACAATCGGCTTTTGCCACATAAAATTGGGCGCAAATTGAAATTTACCCGCAGCAAAAGTAAAACCAGATAAAACACTGGTAACGTTGCCACTGCCCGTATCTCTAAGTTTCCAACCGGTAAATGTGAGTGTTTGGTCTGCGCCTCCATTGGCAATCAAGCCCATTGCAGCTGCTTGACCATACCAATTGAACCTACCTCCCTCAAAAGTAATTTTGGCTTTGCCTCCCCAGTTATCGGATGACTGAATTCTATCTTGATACACAACATAATTACCTGGAGTGCCACGAACATCCTGAAATCCAATGCCATTCAAAGGACTGCCAGACCATAATCCGCCCAATTCAATCCCAAATTTTCCGAATTCCCTCTCTATAGCGATAGCTGCCCTTTCGGTAGGCCATGGCGGAATCACCCCACTTCGGGTTTGATTTATGTCTAAAATTCGTCGTCCATTTTCGTCAAGAACAACTTCTTTTTCAAAGTCTCTATGGTAAATACCTGTTATATCAAACTTACCAATGTGCTTCTTGTATTTGAAAAGCATCGTTGGATTGGCGCCCCACCATAGCTGTGGCCCAATGGCCACCTTAAGCCCTTTCAAAGGCCCTTTGCCATCTATTTCGGCACCTAAAATTTCACCATTATAAATATCTAGGTTTGGTCCGTAGTTGGCTTCAGGGTAAAAACCAAAAAAGTCGCCTTCATATCCCCAATGATAATGTCCTGTTCTATAAAATCCACGTAAATCAAACTCTTTTGCGCTCCATTCGAATTCCGCTTGATATATTCGAACTCTGTTAACATCCGAAACAACAACATCTCCCTGATCAGTGCTCACATCAATAGGACGTGAGTTGTTTTCATAAAAAATCTCATTTATTGGGTTTTGTGCTACATTACCTACAACATTTAGGTTTACTTCGGCCCGCATATTAGGAGCGGGGTTCCCCTCCACTCCAATGAAGTAAGATTGTAGATGGTCAAATCCCAATTGATTGGGAAACGTGTTTGGTTCATTTGGGTCTGGTGTATCAGGAGTCGTAATAAGAGTACCACCAGTACTAAATGAGGCGAATTTTGCTTGTAAGTTGCTAATGCGCAACAAATTTCCCTGTTCTGAATTTAAAGCAGCTTTGTCACCGCGTGCTTTCAATTCTGCCCCCATTAAATTGATATTATCAAAATGATTTGAAATAAATTCAAGATTCACTCCTTCGTCATAAGGATTTAGCTGATGCGCTTCAAGTAAAGCATAATAGGCTGCGCGAGGATACAATTCGTATAACCCACGCGAGTCGGTCTGTCCTTTTGCACAAATACCAAACCACTCTTCGTTCATATTGTTATCGCCCTCCTTCAACATATCTCGGGCATAGCCACCATTTGACCAAGAAGCATTATTGTCGTGAACGTCTGCATTCTTTCTATCATCAAAACCGAACTTCCACCAACCATCACTAAACTGGAAGGTAAAGCCTCCGATAGAATTATTGGATTTACCCAAGCCAGCGGCATTTTCATAAATTTCTTTCCAATTACCCACCATATAGTATGCCTGCGAGTACTGGTCTTCTTTGTTTTCTACCGCATTGAATGCGTCTGCACCAAATTCAGTGAACATTACGGGCATATCCAATTTCTCGTTCACTACCTCAAACATGTCGCCAAAAGAAACGCCTCGATAAGTATTGGTACCATAGATATCAACATCTTTGCATTCCTCTGCGATGATGTCAATGAACAATACGTCACCATTACAAATGGCCACAGGGTGTGAAGTATCCATGGCCTTCATCAGTTTTGCAGCTTCATTCATCAATTTATACATGGGTCTTCCTCGCGACTCACCAATGAATCTTTTCTCTTCCTCATCATCGGGAAAATCCTCTGTTTCAGCACCTTGCCAAAAAAGACCGTAATTATTTTCATTGCCCAATAAATACATTAATAGACCAGGCGTATTCTTGTAGCCCCTGACCAATTGCTCTACCTCGGACATCAAAAATTCTTGTGTTCTGGGTTCAGAATAAATGGTAACGGGGGTCCATACACCATCCAAGGTCAAACCATAACGTCCGAACGAATGATTCAACATGGTATAGATACCATAGTTTTCATAGATATACTTGATCCATTTTGCGGGCACACCGGTATACTGCCGGATAACATTTACTCCCATATTTCTTAACAATGACATCTCGGTATCCAAACCTGCTTTAATAATGTCGTCTGATTTTTTCCAAAACTCGGCATTCACGGTATTGGTGCCTATAGGAATATAGTCCCAGTTCATTCCGTTGATCATGAAATCTTTTCCATTGACCACCAATTTCATTCCCTCTTCACTTTTAACGACTGAAACTTGATCAGTCTGGGCATAAATGCCCAAGGTGAAAAAGAAAAGCAATAATCTCAGTAGATAATTCTTCATAGTAATGTTTAGTTTAAGTTGATCTAACCACAAATAAATTTGAAACACTTGTGATTCACTATTCTCAATTCCAAAAAGCAATTTTTACGAATCCTTAAACTTATCTTAATTTATTATGATTTCCATAAAAACAACCTCAACAAAAAACATACGTGGCAATTTTAATGCACTTAAATTGTGAATTTGGCAATAATGCCCTGCTAACAAAGACTTGAGGACACATTAGACCAATTCAAAAAACTAAGCCCAAAATACTGTTGTATAGGTAATGTTGAGTTTTATTGAAAAAAATGTAGCGTAATTAAAGGGTAAGAATGTATTTTACAAGGTTATCATCATGTGATAAATTCATTTTCTTGCGAAGTCTATATCTTTTTATTTCAACACTACGTGCCGAAATATTCAATAACGGGGCTATTTCTTTAGATGATAAATTTAATCGTAAATAGGCACAAAGACGAATGTCATTGGGCGATAAATTTGGGTGGGCTTTTTTCAACTTCTTTAAAAATTTCCGATCAGCATTATTAAATGCTTCTTTAAAAAGTTCCCAATCGTCGCTTTGATTTAAGTTTTTGTCTATGACGTCAATTATAGGTTTTAACGTTTCTTTTTCAGTCACATTGGATACCAATTGATCTTTGACCTTATACAGAAGCTCGTTCTTTTTGATAAGGCTAAGTGTTGAAGCGGCCAATTCATTGTTCTTGCTCTTGAATTCTTGTTTTAACTGTTTGTTCTTGATCTTTATGATTTCTTTTTCATTTTGAACTTTCGCCAATTCCATTTCACGTTTGCTCTTGGCTATGATCAATTGCTGGCGTTTGTTGTAATACCGACGATAATTGTAATGAATGAGTACCGCACAGAAAATAGCCCCAAATACATAGAACACTAAAAATAAGTTTGATAAATACCAAGGTCTTGCAATATCAAAAGAATAGGAAGCAATGTTATTCGAAACACGGCCACCTATCACTGACCTTACTTTAAAAGTATATGAACCATAAGGTAAATTTTCGAAGGAAACAGAAGACCTTTCGGACCATTCACTCCATTTTGGGTACATACCCAAAAGTTGATATTGGTAATTTGGTTTTAAGTATTTATCAAATTCTGGAGTATAATAAGTAAATTCAAGATTGTTTTGGTGGTTCTTTAGAGCTGCTTTGGTTGTTCTTGTGAGAACTGATTTCTGATGTGAAGCAACATACTTACCCCCTGTTGTGATACTTGATATATTTACGTTAAAGTCTTTTTCTTGAAAAGCAGCTATATCTGCAGTAATAAATCCGTTGCTGGTTCCGAATAAATATGAACTTTCGCCGTCAAGATTTACCACACTTTCATAACCTTGAACGCCATTTCGCATGCTTTCTGTAAGGGGAATGGAATTGATTATTGGATTGTCATCCAACGTTCCTGGAGTTATATAGCTGATCTTGGAATTGGAGAATACCCATAAATAATCGTGATCACTATCCCATATCATTTTACCCGACACATAGTCTTCTTCACTGTAACTCTTACTCAGAAGGGTATCTTTCACCCATGATCTTCGGTTGTTATCATATGTAAAGATTCCCTTCTTATAGGCATATAGCAATTTATCACCGTAGGTGACCAAGCCAGAATTGGCTCCTTGTATCAAGGTATCTTCATAAACCGATGTGACTTGGGCGAAGGAACTGTCCAATCCAACTTTGAACACACCATTATATTCATGGTTTACAAACAAGGCATCCATAAATGGTTCAAAGTAGCGTGATGAATAATTGAATCCCTTGATTTTGTTTCTTAAAAGCCAGGAGCCATTTGACTTTTGTAAAACATATAGCCCATCATAATTGCCTTGTAGAAGCAAATCCGATCTATTTGCCAGTTCAGCAATTTTCCAAGTACCTTGAACAGCAGCGATTTTTTTTGCTGAATTCCCGTTGATGATAAATGTTCCATTATGGTGGCCACAGAACAAGGTCTTTTGAATAATACTCAACGACCATACCTGGCCTTGGGTACCTGCTACTAAATTAAAGTTTTCATCTGTGTTGAGCCTCTTATAAAACAATCCTTGGTTGGTACCCAAATATAGATTGCCATCCTTTGTAACGGCGGCATAAACACTTCCAACCGTTCCATTATGATCATTGTACTCTTTAAATGGTGATTGGCTGTCAATAAAACTGAGGCCATTGTCCAAACCAAGCCAGATATTGCTGTCAAAATCTTCATACAATGATAGGACCGTATTGTTTCTAAGGCCATTTATTTGATCGATATGATACAATAACCCACCATTTGAGTCCAATTGAATCAACCCATTTGCGATGGTACCCAAGGCAAAACCATTATCTTTTAATTGAATGGCACTGTATACGCTGACTCTTGATAAAAGCCCTTCAGCGCTTGTGGGCCATTTTAAAAAGGTGTTGTTTTCTATCTTATAAAACCCATTGTTACGGGTGAGTATCAATACATAATTGTCCTTTTGAAACATATTGACCACTTCATCTTCTTTGACCACCTTATGGTCATAAATCAAAACCTCTTTACCATTTTCAAGTCTAAAAATACCTTCATTGACCCTTTGAAAATAAATGCTCTCGTCAAGATTGAAGATTTTGGGGGTTATACTAATGGAATCAATATATTTAACCGAATTGTCGCTGAGGTTATAAATATAGATGCGTTTCAATGATTGAAAAACGACATAATTATTCATGACCAGAATGTTCCAAAACTCTTCATCGGGCAGTAAATCACTTTCTATATTTTTAGACAGCGATGTATAATGTAGAATTCCCAGTTCATTTTCTTGCCAATACCCAAATTCCTTGTAGCTCCCGGTATATATTTTATTATCAACCACTTGCACCGCCCTCATAATGGTTTCGTTCGGCGTCTGGTACAAATTCCAAGTTGCTCCATTGAACTTCAATAAGCCCCTATTATTGGCTATATACATTATTTTGTCCTTGGACTGCGAGATTGCCCAATTTTGATTTTCCGCGTTGTAATCCGACGGAGAAAAATTTTGAATTGGAGGTAATAATTGAGAATGACAAAAGGTAGGATAGCAGAGCAGCGCTATAAAAACCCATCGCAAGTTATTAAAGGTCACATGCATTCTTTAAAGATAGAAAAAGAATTGAGAGGTGGCCAAACAAGGTTGTTATACAATTTCGGCGCTTAGGCCCGCCTTGAGTAGGCGCGAACAACGCGGTTTAAGATCATCATATTCTCCTGTTTTCACGGTGCATTTGCCATTGTAATGAACAATAAGTGAACATTGCTCCGCTTGTTCAGGGGTGTGTTCACAAACATCCATCAACGTCTCAATAACATGATCAAAAGTATTGACATCATCATTAAAAAGAACGATTTCATTTTGCTTAACGACTTCTTCTACTAAAAGTAAATCTTCTGAAATTTTTTCTTTAGTTCCCATAATAACGCACTTCTAGTTCTAAAATACATATTTTGCGGCAACCCAATTATTCTTTTCAATTTTTTTTTCAAATTGTAAACGATGGGCCTCACATTTTGAAGAAATGGCATTTAAATCCTCCTTATAAAAGCCACTTAAGAAAAGGATACCCTCCGCATTCAAACAATTTGCATAGGCGGATATGTCATCTAAAAGAATATTTCGGTTGATATTGGCAATGATACAATCGTATTTTTTGTTCTTCAACAAACTGGCATCCCCCTGATAAACAGCGATATTCTTACAATTGTTCCGTGCCACATTTTCCACGGAATTATTATAGCACCAAACGTCAATATCAATGGCATCAACGGCTTTTGCCCCTCTCATATCGGCCAATATCGCTAATATGCCCGTGCCACAACCCATATCCAGTACTTTTTTACCGCTTAAATCTTCAACCAAAAGATGTTGTAACATCATAAAGGTTGTTTCATGATGCCCTGTGCCAAAGCTCATCTTTGGTTCTATTACAATGTCGTAGGTTGTATCTTCCTTAGAATGAAACGGCGCCCTTACCAAACAACGATCATCAATTTTAATGGGCTGGAAACTCCTTTCCCATTCGGCGTTCCAATTTTGTTGGGCCACAATTTTGGACGACCATGTAATATTGAATTCGTCATTTTCAAATAGAAAGATTTCACTCAATATATCATCTACGTAATCATCTTCATTGATATAGGCAATCACACCCTGATTGTTTTCAACAAAACTTTCAAAGCCCCTTTCAGCGAGTTCTGCAATTAAAATTTCGCCAGCAGGTTGCAATGGCTCAATTTTAAAATCGAATTCTAAATACCTTGATTCTTTGGATTTCATTCGCTTGACGGGCTTACCCCCTATGCATTCATATAGCTTTAATGATGGCGATAAAATCATCGGCAACCAATGATGCTCCACCAATCAATCCGCCATCTACATCAGGTTTTGAAAATATTTCCTTTGCATTATTGGGTTTTACACTTCCTCCATATAGTATGGTCACATCTTCGGCCACCTTTTGGTTGAAAGCTTTTGCAATTGTCTTTCTAATAAAGGCGTGCATTTCTTGCGCTTGTTCTGGTGAAGCTGTTTCGCCCGTGCCTATGGCCCAAACAGGCTCATAGGCTAATACTATATGTGACCAAGCCTCTACAGGCAAACTAAACAGTGCATTCTTTAATTGGCTTTCCACAACTTCAAAATGTTTGTTGTGTTTGCGTTCTGCCAGTTCTTCACCAAAGCAGAATATGATACGCATTTTATTGTCCAACGCAGTTTGCACTTTTTTAGCGAGCATGTCGTCGGTTTCACCGAAAATACTTCGCCTTTCTGAGTGGCCTATTATGACTGTTTTCACACCTATATCCAACAACATTGCCGCCGATATTTCTCCGGTAAAGGCGCCATTGGTAGCAAAATGCATGTTTTGTGCGGCCACTTGTACCACTGAATTCGCCAGATGGTTCACAGTAGTGCTAAGATTAACAAAGGTCGGTGCCACAATTACCTCTGCCTTCGTATCTGGAACCTTAGAGACCAACTCTGTGAGCAGTACCTCTGTTTCAGACAAAGTTTTGTTCATTTTCCAATTTCCGGCAACAATTTTGGTTCTCATATATTCTAGGTGTTATAAGGTAAGTTTATCTAAATCGTTATAATGCACTTTCTGCACAATTGTGCCATTGTTCAAAATTAAAACCGCTGGGTTTGACCTGACTATGGTTTTAAGTGTCGTTTCATCGGTAAAATAAAACTCAAAATTCAATTGATATTCATTGGTGATTGTTTGGCCAATGGCCTCACTAGAAGCCGACATGCCAATAACTTTATAGCCTTGGGTTTCCGCTTTATCAGTAACCGCTTTTAATTGATCAAAATAACCATAATTGCTCTTTGCCAAATCATAGGCCACAATCATCATAAGTTTGTCTTCAGTGAGCAATGTTTCAGCAAAATCAATTCCTTCTTGTTCAATAGTAAAATCATGGATGGGCGGTTCATACCCCTTTTGTATTTCGGTGGTGTTTACATCAACAAATTCACCGTCGACTGTGGGGTAATCCCCATTGGTGACCACTACCTTTTCTTCACCGTTCACCATAAATTTCCAAGCATATTCATAGATGGCCTTTGGAGCATCTTCCGGTACGGTCATGCCTTCCATAATATTGGCACCTATTTTATAGGGTCTAAAATCTTTTGCCGGCAAATGGTTTAAAACATAGTTGCAAAAAAGTGCACATACCAATAAACTGGCTATAAATATAGCAGTGTTCATACGATGACCAAATATGGCTTTAATGTGTTTAACCCCGAACAATAAAATAAGGATCAAAACTAAGAGTACTATATCTTTTGTGAACGATTCCCATGGGGTCAACTTAACCGCATCACCAAAACAACCACAGTCCGTCACTTTATTGAAATAAGCCGAGTAAAATGTGAGAAATGTGAAGAAAACAA
>JABDND010000063.1 GCA_013001145.1 Croceitalea sp.
AGGTATCACGGTACACCCAAGACCCGATGAACGTCATATTAAATACAAAGATGCCCGTGAACTAAAACCCATTATTACCACTGAATTCAATATCGAGGGCAACCCCATTGAAAAATTTGTTCAATTGGTATTGCAGGTAAAACCTACGCAGGTAACTTTAGTGCCCGATGCCGAAAACGCCATAACATCAAATGCCGGCTGGGACACCCTTAAGCATAAAGACTTTTTGACCGAGGTTATTGAGACCTTTAAAGAAGCGGGCATTCGAACCTCCATTTTTGTAGATCCAGTTGAAAAAATGGTTCTAGGAGCCGCCAAAACGGGATCAGATAGAATTGAACTTTATACGGAAAGTTATGCCCATGGCTATGCAAAAGGCAATCACAATGCTATAGCACCTTTTGTTAAAGCTGCCGAAGTTGCTCATAAAGTAGGTTTGGGGGTCAATGCCGGACATGACCTAAGTTTGGATAACATCCAATTTTTTAAGCAACTGGTACCCCACTTATTGGAAGTATCCATTGGTCACGCCTTGATTTGTGAATCACTGTACCTAGGGCTTGAAAACGTAATCAATATGTATCTACATAGACTGCAATAATGCCTATACTACATTCAAAAATATTGGGTTCTGGAAAACCGCTCCTTATTTTGCACGGTTTTTTAGGAATGTTGGACAATTGGAAATCGCTAGGGCAACAATATGCAGAACACGGCTTTGAGGTTCATTTGATCGATCAAAGAAACCACGGTAAAAGTTTTCACTCGCCTGATTTTGACTACACCTTTCTTGCAGCTGATTTAAAAAAATACATGCAAACGCATAATCTTGAAAAAGCCATGGTGTTAGGCCATTCCATGGGAGGTAAAACGGCCATGCAATTTGCATGTGACCAGCCGGCAATGGTTGAAAAATTGCTGGTGGCCGATATTGCGCCCAAATACTATCCGCCACATCACCAGGCCATTATTAATGGACTGTTGTCCCTTGATTTCGAAGCTATCACTAGCCGGACCGACGCCGACGAGCAACTTGCCAAGCATTTATCTGATGTTGGAGTACGTCAATTTTTGTTAAAAAACCTTTACTGGGTCAGTAAGGACACCCTTGGTTTTAAATTCAATTTATCCATATTAAAGGACAAAATGGAAGAAATTGGAGAGAATATCAATACCATCGCCCATTACGATGGTCCCACTCTATTTTTAAGGGGCGATCGATCAGAGTACATATTGCCCAATGATTATGAAACCATAAAAAGACATTTTCCAAAGGCGACCATTGAGACTATTCCTAAAGCGGGGCATTGGTTGCACGCAGAAAACCCCAAGGCTTTTTTTGAAAAAAGTCATCAATTTCTTATTTCATAAAAATTGGCCCATTTTATTATGCATGCATAATTTTTTAGTTATAATTATTGTTTGTATGATAATTTTCATATAGTTTTGGTCACATTCTGATAACTAATTATTTACCATTAACTCTCTCAAAATTTTTAATATGAAAAAGTTCCTTGCCCTATTTTTCTTCCTTGGGTTATTTTTTGTTGCATGTGAAAGCGATGATGCCGTTGTCGAAGAAGAAGTTATTATCGAAGAACCCATTGTTTATACAAATGGTTCTGCTGATTTTACCAATTATGTTGCCATAGGTAACTCATTGACCGCCGGTTATTCAGACAATGCATTATTCATTGATGGCCAATTGGCATCTTACCCGGTAATGCTAGCCAGTAATTTTTCGCTTGTAGGTGGCGGCGATTTCAACGTGCCCTTAATGGCCGATAATTTAGGAGGGTTAACCTTTGGAGGTAATTCAATCTCCGGCAATAGACTTATTCTATCGTTTGCCACAGGTTCGCCCCTACCAGTTCCCGTAGAAGGGACCGGAACTACAGAAGTTACCAACACCTTATCTGGTTCTTTCAATAATATGGGAGTGCCCGGCGCCACAAGTTATACCTTATTGGCTCCAGGTTATGGTAATGTTCAGGGTGTGCCCTTAGGACTGGCCAATCCTTATTACGCACGATTCGCTTCGAGCGCTGAAGCGACAATTTTAGGAGACGCTGCAGCTCAAAATCCAACATTTTTCTCATTGTGGATAGGAAATAATGATGTTTTGGGCTATGCTACCTCTGGCGGCACAGGTGTTGATCAGGCTGGTAATTTAGATCCAAGTACCTATGCGAGAAATGACATATCTGACCCCAATGTAGTTGCCGGAGCTATCAATGCTACCTTACAAACGATGACTGCCAATGGGGCTAAAGGCGTTATTGCCAATATCCCTGAAGTGACCAGTATTCCTTACTTCACCACCGTTCCTTACAATGCCATTCCCCTTGATGCGGCAACAGCCGACTTGGTCAATGGGGCTTATGCACAATACAATGGTGGGCTTGCCCAATTACAGCAATTAGGTTTCATCACTGCCGAAGAATTGGAAAAAAGAACGATTACTTTTAGCGCAGGTCCTGCCAATGCCGTAGTTATGTTGGACGAAGATTTAACCGATTTAACAGGAGTTAACCCGGCTTTGATCAATATGAGGCAAGCGACCCCAGATGATCTTTTAGTATTAACTTCATCATCCTTTTTAGGTACTTTGGCCAATCCGAACGACCCCACCTCTATCAATGGTGTGGCTGTACCCTTGGCCGATAAATGGGTGCTCACACCAGAAGAGCAGTTGCTTGCCAACAATGCAATTGTTGCCTTTAATTCAGCCATTGAGGCTTTGGCCACCCAGTATGATTTAGCTTTTGTAGATGCCAACGCCCTGCAAACCCAACTAAACATATCAGGATTTACATTGGCCGATGGTAGCGTAGTCACAGGTGATTTTGGTACTGGCGGAGGATTTTCACTGGACGGGGTTCATCCTTCTCCCAGAGGTTCTGCCATCCTTGCCAATGCTTTTATAGCTGCAATCAATGCCAAATATGGTTCAGACCTGCCTGGTGTCAACCCACTCGATTTTACAGGGCTGTATATCAAATAATAGAAAAAATTAGTATTTTAAAGGCATCGCTAGGCGATGCCTTTTTTGTTAACCATCATACCAAACAATAGACCATGAAACTCATATTAAGAATATTGTTGACGGCTTTGGCAGTCGTCATTTTAAGTTATGTCCTACCTAGTGTCAGTACAGACAGCTTTCTCACTGCGGTCATCGTGGCCGTTGTTTTGGGCCTTTTGAACTTTTTGGTCAAACCGCTCATTGTTATTTTAACCTTACCCGTGACCATCTTGACTTTTGGTATTTTTCTCTTGTTCATAAATGCTATCATCATTTTATTGGCTGACTATTTTATTGAAGGTTTCAGCGTTGGCAATATCTGGTGGGCGATCCTTTTTAGCCTCTTGTTGTCCTTATTACAGTCCCTATTGTTTTCCATGCTCAAAGAAGATAAGAAGGCGTAGGCTTCCTTTTTGATTACCAACATATTAAAAAGTTGCTGAGCATTACAATTTATAGTATTTTTGCAGCCCATTTGAGAATAGCAAATTGCGAAATACATGAATATAATTAAAGAACAGATTGACGAGTTGAACGCGGTCGTAAAGGTGGCCATCACCAAAGATGACTACAAAGATAAAGTAGACTCCATTTTTAAAGATTATCGTAAACAAGCCAATATTCCTGGCTTTAGAAAAGGCCAAGTTCCCATGGGTCTTATCAAAAAACAATACGGAAAAGCAGTTTTAGTCGATGAGGTCAA
>JABDND010000077.1 GCA_013001145.1 Croceitalea sp.
ATAGTTTAAATGCCAATGCCGAAATTGACGGCTATATTGTTCAATTACCACTGCCCAAGCATATTGATGAGCAAAAGGTTTTGATGGCGGTTGATCCAGAAAAGGATGTTGACGGTTTTCACCCGACCAATTTTGGTAAAATGGCCTTGGATATGGAAACATTCATCCCTGCTACGCCTTATGGTATCATGGAATTGCTACGTCGATATGACATTGAAACAGAAGGTAAGCATACTGTAGTCATTGGTCGAAGCCACATAGTGGGCAGACCAATCAGTATATTAATGAGTCAAAAAGGCAAAGCCGCCAATGCTACAGTGACCTTGACACATAGCCGAACCAAGAACCTCAAAGAATTCACACAAAAAGCGGATATCATAGTTTCAGCCTTGGGTGTTCCAGATTTTCTTAAAGCCGATATGGTCAAAGATGGGGTAGTAATCATAGACGTGGGCATTACCAGGGTGCCAGATGAAACCCGTGAACGTGGCTATTACTTAACTGGCGATGTTGATTTTCATGAAGTAAGCAAGAAAGCATCCCATATAACTCCTGTACCCGGTGGAGTAGGGCCCATGACGATAGCCATGCTCTTAAAAAATACGCTCTTGGCGAGAAAGCGCAGTGTACTTCAAAGCTAGTCTTGGTGATTCTTCGGGTCTTGAACAGACTTTTCCTCTTCTTTTGGGGTGATAATATCAATATCTTCACCTTCATCATTGGTGCAGCTACCCAATGCCAATGAAGAAATGCATACTGTGAGCAATAATAGAATGGTTTTCATGGTCAATTGCATAAATAGGTTGTGCCTAAAACGTTTAGAAAGACCACTTTAGTATTTATTTTTCAATCAAATACTCCTCTTTTCTAAAGACAAAAACTGTATCTTTTGTCTCAAATTAATCCAAATATGCATATGAAGTTTCTACTGGGCCCATTAGGCCTGTTACTTTTGTTGGCTTGCAACGGCAATCAAAAATCCAACAGTTCCATTCAAGTGTCGATTTCCGACAAAATACAAACAGAAAGCATGGATGGGCGCCTATTGCTAATGCTTTCCAATAACGATGAGCAAGAACCGCGATTTCAAATCAACTCCGGCTTGAACGGCCAAATAATTTTTGGGATGGACGTAGAGGAAATGAAACCAGGAGAAAATGTCACCTTTGATGATGGTGTTTTTGGCTATCCCTATGCAAGCTTGTCGCAAGTGCCGCCGGGCGAATATAAGGTACAGGCATTGCTCCATACCTATCAAACCTTTGAACTTGCTACAGGGCACTCCGTAAAATTGCCAATGGACAACGGCGAAGGGCAGCAATGGAATAGATCACCCGGAAATTTGTATAATACCCCTTTTAGTATAACCATACCCGAAAATGGCGTTAATGGCATCAATGTGGTCATGGACCAAATCATTGAGCCCATTGAGGAGCCAAAGGACACCGATTGGATCAAGCATATAAAAATAAAATCAGAGCTGTTATCTGAGTTTTATGGTCGTGATATGTATTTAGGTGCACATATTTTACTGCCCAAAGGTTATGAAGAACATCCAGAGGCCAAATACCCCCTTATGGTATTTCAAGGTCATTTTCCGTCAGATTTTGGTGGCTTTCGCACTACGCCTCCGGACCCTAATTTAGAACCTGTATATTCTGAAAGATTTGATGTAGAAGGTTATAATATCATTCAACAACAAGAGGCATATGATTTTTACAAGCGTTGGAACGAACCTGATTTTCCAAGATTTTTAATTATTGAAATTCAACACCCAACCCCGTATTATGACGATTCCTATGCGGTAAATTCCGCTAGTCAAGGACCCTACGGTGATGCACTTACTTATGAGTTGATACCCTATATAGAAAAGCAATTTCGGGGTATGGGTGAAGGTTGGGCACGTTTTTTATATGGCGGTTCAACCGGTGGTTGGGAAGCACTTGCCGTTCAGGTCAAATACCCAGAGGAATACAATGGCTGTTTTGCCGCCTGTCCTGACCCTATTGATTTTAGAGCATATTGTTTGACCAATATTTATGAAGACACCAATGCCTATTATTATAATAGTTCACATAAACAATTGCAAGTACCTGCCCATCGCGATTATTTGGGGCATATTCAAAGTACCATTCGTGATGAAAACCACTTAGAGTTGGTTTTAGGTACACGGTCACGCTCGGGTCAGCAATGGGACATTTGGGAGGCAACCTATTCACCTCAAGGAGATGATGGCTACCCAAAAAGAATTTGGGATAAAATGAGCGGTGACATTGATCATGACGTAGCCAATTATTGGAAAGAAAATTATGACCTGCGCTATATATTGGAGCGCGATTGGGATAAATTGGGTGAAAACCTGAAAGGCAAAATTCATATATACTGCGGCGATATGGATAATTACTATTTGAACAATGCCGTGTATTTGATGGAAGATTTCTTGGAAAGTACGACCGACCCATATTATGGGGGTGAAGTGTTATATGGCGACCGTGCTGAGCATTGCTGGAATGGCGATCCTGAATTGCCCAACCATATTACCCGTATGCGCTACAACTCCATGTATGTGCCCAAAATAATGAAACGTATCGCCGAGAGTGCCCCAAAGAATGCCGATTTAACCAGTTGGAGATATAAATAGACCATGGGAAATACATCAAATAAAGTAGCTTGGTTGGTATTTGCCATTATGGCAATTGGTGTAGGGCTGTATCCTCTTATGTATGCTGTTGTGGATGGAAAATATGGTTTGCTGTTTTCCAAATCAGATGAATTATTGGAAAGTGTAATTTGGAATATTGGTTTTTATGGCCATATTTCTTTTGGAGGGTTGGCATTGCTCACAGGTTGGGCACAATTCAGTAAAAAGTTGCGATCCAACTATTTAAACATTCATAGAAACCTAGGTAAGTTTTATGTGATTTGTGCGCTGATAAGCGGTGTATGCGGTATTGGCATTTCCTTCTTTGCCACTGGAGGTTGGATCGCGGCCCTTGGCTTCTTCTGCCTGGGCATTTTTTGGGTTTTTACAACGTCCAAAGCTTATTTAGCTATTCGTAGTAAAGATGTGGCCTTGCACGAGGGCATGATGATCTATAGCTACGCGGCTTGTTTTGGTGCCGTGACACTCAGAATTTGGTTGCCTTTATTGACCATTGCATTTGGCGAATTCATCATAGCTTACCGCATTGTCGCCTGGTTGGCATGGGTGCCCAATGTAATATTTGCCTATTTCTGGGTTCGAAAAAGAGGTATTTTATTGGGATAGATGGATACTGTTAACTTCAGGTTAAGCATTCTAATACAGTAGGTTTTGTTACGTTTAGCTCCTATATTAAACAAAAAATTTAGTATGAAAGTAAATGCCTACGCGGCCCACGAGCCGGCTGGAAAATTAAAACCCTTCAACTTTGAACTGCCAACCATTAGCAATGACCAAGTGGACATTAAAGTGCATTATTGTGGGTTGTGTCACTCAGATTTGAGTATGCTCAACAATGATTGGGGCATGAGTGAGTACCCACTCGTTCCAGGTCACGAGATAGTTGGTGAAGTTATTGACATTGGCCA
>JABDND010000080.1 GCA_013001145.1 Croceitalea sp.
TCGATTTGAACATATTCCCTGTTGCCACGGGCATGGACGAGCATAAACGCAATGCCCTTGATTTTATAGAAGGTACCAAATGGGTGCGCAAAAATTTACCCTTTTGCTCTGTTAGTGGTGGGGTGAGTAATGTGTCCTTTTCCTTTAGAGGCAACAATCCGGTGCGAGAGGCCATGCATTCAGTATTTCTCTATCATGCTATAAAAGCGGGTATGAACATGGGCATTGTCAATCCGGCAATGCTTGAAGTATATGATGATATTCCTAAAGATTTGTTGGAACACGTCGAAGATGTAATATTATATAGAAGGGAAGATGCCACAGAGCGCCTATTGGATTTTGCCGAATCGGTCGTTGGGAAGGCAAAAGAAAGCAAGGTCGATCTATCTTGGCGCAATGAACCTTTGCAGAGCCGTATAACCCGGGCATTGGTCAAAGGTATCGATCAGTTTATTGTTGAAGATGTGGAAGAGGCCAGGCAACAGGCGACCAACCCCCTTGAAGTTATTGAGGGCCATCTTATGACGGGTATGAATGTGGTGGGCGATTTGTTCGGCAGTGGGAAAATGTTTTTACCACAAGTGGTTAAATCGGCACGGGTCATGAAAAAAGCGGTCGCCTATTTAGAACCCTATATAGAAGAATCAAAGGAAGCGGATCGCCTACTTACTGGAACAACATCAAAAGGCTCAGGCGGTGCAGGTAAAATACTCATGGCCACGGTAAAAGGCGATGTTCACGATATTGGCAAAAATATTGTGAGCGTGGTGCTGGCCTGCAATAACTATGAGATTGTTGACTTAGGGGTCATGGTACCGCCAGAGAAAATAATAGCCAAAGCAAAGGAGGAACAGGTAGATATCATCGGCCTCAGTGGTTTGATCACGCCCTCACTGGACGAAATGGTCTTTTTGGCTAAAGAAATGGAGCGCCAAGCGTTTAAGGTGCCCCTTTTGATTGGCGGTGCCACCACCAGCAAGGCGCACACAGCGGTTAAAATCGACCCGCAATACAGCCAGTCAGTAGTGCACGTAAATGATGCTTCAAGAGCGGTCACCGTGGTTGGGGATTTATTGCAAAAGGATTCTTCGGCTGGGTACAAAAAAGCGATTAAGTTGGATTATGAGAGTTTCCGCGAAAAATTCTTGAATCGATCAAAAGAGAAAGAATACATCAGCTTGGCCGAAGCCCGAAAAAACAAATTGCAAATCAATTGGAAAAAGGACGATATTAAATTACCCAACCAATTGGGAATTCAAATTATTGATGATTTCGATATAAAAAAGCTCGAGGGTTTTATTGACTGGACACCTTTTTTTAGAAGTTGGGATCTGCATGGCAGGTATCCGGCCATATTGAAAGATGATATTGTGGGTGAACAAGCAACCGAATTGTTCAATGATGCCCAGAAAATGCTACAGAAAATAGTTGACGAAAAATTATTAAAGGCAAAAGCAATTTTCGGTTTATTTCCTGCAAACACCTTTCAAGATGACGACATAGAAGTGATGGCCAATATGGGTTCGAAAGCCAATTCACCTAAATCATTTGTTTTTAGAACGCTACGCCAACAACTTAAAAAGAAAGAAGGCATAGCCAATCTGGCCTTGGCCGATTTCATTGCGCCCAAGGCATTAGGTATACAAGATTATTTGGGATGCTTTTGTGTGACCACGGGTTTTGGCACGGATGAATTGGCCCAAAAATTCGAGAAAGAATTGGATGATTATAGTGCCATTATGGTCAAAGCCATTTCAGATAGATTGGCGGAGGCCTTTGCTGAGTATCTTCATAAAGAAGTGCGCACCAACCATTGGGGCTATGCAAATTCGGAAAGTCTGACCAACAAAGATCTCATTGAAGAAAAATACCGTGGTATTCGACCCGCCCCAGGTTATCCGGCATGCCCTGACCATTTAGAAAAGTTGACCATTTGGCAACTGCTTCAAGTGGAAGAAAATATTGGAGTAAAATTGACGGAAAGCTTGGCCATGTGGCCTGCTGCCAGTGTAAGTGGCTATTACTTTGGCCATCCCGAAAGCAAATATTTTGGTCTTGGTAAGATAACCCAAGACCAGGTTTCTGATTTTGCAAAACGCAAAGGAATTGAAGTTGCCAAAGCAAAAAAATGGTTAGCACCAAATATTGTTGAAAACGAATAGATGAAAGTAACAGACCACATAAAAAAGGCAAAAGGCGAAACCTTGTTCACTTTTGAAATCATTCCTCCCGTGAAAGGAAAAAGTATTCAAGAACTTTATGACAATATTGATCCTTTGATGGAATTTAAGCCTCCATTTATTGATGTAACCACATCTAGGGAAGAGTATGTGTACATAGATCGTGACGGGCTGTTGGATAAAAAATTGACACGAATGCGCCCGGGCACATTGGGTATTTGTGCTTCCATTACCCATAAATACGATGTGGATACCGTGCCCCATGTGCTCTGTGGGGGGTTTACAAAGGAAGAAACAGAATATTTGTTGGTTGATTGCCACTATTTGGGCATTGATAATGTTATGGCGCTAAGAGGCGATGCCATGAGAGAGCAAAAATATTTTGAAGCCACCAAAGGAGGTCATCCCTATGCTTCCAGTTTGGTCGCCCAAATAAAGCAATTGAATGATGGTAAATATTTACATGAAGTCATTGAAACCGATAATTGTGCCAATTTCTGCATAGGAGTGGCCGGGTATCCAGAAAAGCATATGGAAGCGCCATCTATGAAATCAGACCTCAAACGCCTGAAAGAAAAAGTAGACCTAGGTGCTGATTATGTGGTGACCCAAATGTTTTTTGATAACGAAAAATATTTTGAGTTTGTTGATGCAGCCAAGTTCTACGGTATTGATGTTCCTATTATTCCAGGCATTAAACCCATTGCGGTCAAGCGTCACCTACAATTGCTACCTCAAGTTTTTAGGGTCGATTTGCCCCAAGATTTGATTGATGCTGTTGAAGGTTGCAAAACCAATAAAGAAGTCCGACAGGTAGGTGTGGAATGGTGTATTCAGCAGTCAAAAGAATTAAAGAGGGCGGGTGTACCTGTTTTGCACTATTATTCCATGGGCAAATCAGATAACATAAAGGCTATTGCCAAAGAAGTTTTTTAAAGAAGACCATGACTTATTCATAATCATTATTTGACCTCTTTCGGTCAATCAAATATGAGTACTTTTGCTATCCATGAAGCGCCTACACCTCCTATTTTTATTGTTTGCCGCGGTGGCCTTTTGCCAAGATAAAAAGCTCAAGAATAAATACGTTCTCGATGTAAGTCAATTCAATGGCTCCATAATTCTCCATAACACCGATATTTCGCATTTGATCACAGCACACCCCGCAGGGGCAATTCTAGGTTTTAATAGAAAACGTTATGGCGATGAAGCATGGGAAGCCGATTTTGGATATCCAGATACCGGCTTTTCCTTTGTTTACCAGAACATGAACAACCCAACACTAGGCCACAATTTTGGACTGTATGCCCACTATAATTTTTATTTCTTCAAAAGAAATTTCCAATTGCGTATTGGCCAAGGTGTGGCATATAATACCAATCCGTATGATAAGGTCAATAACTTTAGGAACAACGCCTATGGTTCACATTTGTTGAGCTCTACTATGCTTATGGGCAATTACCACAAAGAAAATCTTGTGGCAGGCTTGGGATTTAAGGTGGGGCTATCATTGGTGCATTATTCCAATGCTAATTTTAAAGCGCCCAACACATCAACCAATACAATGGCTCTTAATTTTGGGCTTACCTATGATTTGGCACGACATGCGGAGTACGAATTCATGCCCAAGATTCCAAATGAAAAAAAGCCTTATCCGTTGCGTTACAACATAGCCCTTCGGGCAGGGCTAAATGAGAGTGATGTCATCAATCTAGGGCAGTATGGTTTTTATATTGTTTCGGCCTATGCCGATAAACAATTGGGGAAACGAATTGCCTTACAATTTGGGGCCGATGTGTTCTTCTCAAACTTTTTGAAAGAACTTATACGTTTTCAGAGTATTGCCTTTCCTGAATTGAATGTCAGTGCCGATGATGATTTCAAAAGGGTAGGGCTTTTTCTAGGCCATGAATTGTTCATCAATAAAATGAGCATCGTGGGTCAGTTGGGGTATTATGTTTATTATCCATTTGATTTTGAAGGTCGCATGTACAATCGTATAGGGTTAAAGCGATATTTTGGAGATACTGTCTTTGGAGCGGTTACCCTTAAATCACATGGGGCCAAAGCGGAAGCTGTTGAATTTGGAATAGGAATTAGATTATGAGCAAATACAATTTATATTCATTGTTGAATTCCATTAAGCGCCAAAGTAGGTGTATACTAGCTATAAGTATCATTATTGTTATGTGTGCTTGCAATGGGGATAATGTACCGGATTGTTTCCAAAATGCCGGTGATTTGGTTCGTCAATCATATCAAACAGCTGATTTTAATACGATAACAGTTTTTGAAAATTTGAACTTGGTAATCAAACAAGGCAGTGAGTTTAAGGTGGAAGTAGAAACTGGCGAATTTTTGGTTGACGAGATATCTGCTGTTGTTGAGGGAGACCGGCTTGTGTTGCGTAATGAAAATGCGTGTAATTTTGTTAGGCCTTATGGGTTGACCACCTTTTTTGTAACAGCACCAAATATTGAGCAAATTAGAAGTAGCACAGGTTTATTAATTTCGAGTGATGGGGTTTTGAACTATCCTAATCTGTCTTTAATTTCTGAAAGCTTTATTGAGCCCGATGCAGCAACGACCGATGGGTCATTTAATTTGAATGTAGCATCACAAAGCCTTTCCATTGTTGTCAATGGTATAGCTTATTTTCAAGTTCAAGGAACTACAGAAGATTTTAATGTTACTATAGCGGCAGGAGATTCGCGTATTGAAGCCGTCCAGCTCATATCTCAGAATGTAAATTTGAACCACAGAGGCTCCAATGATGTGATCATAAATCCGCAACAAAGTATTACCGGTATCATCAGGGGAACGGGGAATGTAATCAGTATAAAAAGACCTCCTATAGTTGAGGTCGAAGAACAGTTCAATGGACGCTTAATATATCTGGATTGAGTTTATTGAAGTCATATTTTAATATGTTGTTTGGTGAGAATCCAAGTCTACAACCATTGGAAGGATTGAAGGGTATTGAATTTGCCAATGCGCAATTAAAAAATCTGGCTATTGAAAAAAAGGTGCCTGGCATGTCTGTTACCATTTTAAAAAATGGTAAAAAATTGCTCCAAGCAGGATATGGCTTCGCAGATTTAGAACAAAAGGTAAAGGTAGACCCAAAGAAATCACTGTTTAGAATAGCCAGTATATCCAAATGTATCACTGGTCTGGCTTTTGGTAAAATGGTGGAAGAAGGGCTATTGCATTGGGATGATTCCTTCTACAAATATGTTGTCGACTATCCTCAGAAAAAATATGATTTCACACTAAGACAATTGGCAAGCCATACGGCCGGCATTCGAGCTTACAAAGGAAAAGAATTTGCATTGAATCAACCTTTTACCATTACAGACAGTCTTGAGGTTTTTAAAAATGACCCTTTGGTTTTTGAACCTGGCAGAGGGTACTTGTACAATAGTTTTGACTTTGTGCTCTTGTCTTTGGCTATGCAAAAAGCCAGTGACGTTCCTTTTGAAAAGTATGTCAATGAAAAAGTGTTGCTTCCTTTGGGGATGAGCAAAACAGTACCAAGAATGGAAAAGGATCATGATGTTGCCAATTTTTATACCACTGCCAAGTTGGGCTTCAGACCAGCACTTGAGGTAGATAATTTTTATAAGTTGGCAGGGGGCGGTTATCTTTCGACCAGTGATGATATCGCACGTTTGGGGCAGGCCGTTTTAGAAAGAAAATTGCTTAAGGAAGCAACCTACAAAGAATTGTTGATGGCACAAACGGTCAATGGCAAATCAACCTACTACGGTCTTGGCTTTCAAGTAACCCAAGGCGTACACGGAAGGTCTTATGTGGGCCATGTGGGCAATAGTGTAGGGGCGTACACCAATTTGTTTGTCTATCCAGAAGAAGAATTGGTGTTTGTGGTTTTGGTAAATTCTTCAGACCCCAAGATACAAGCTGAGTTAAATCTGCTTTTAGAGCAGGTGCTTTTATAAAATGGGGGTCAAATTTTTTTCCGCTTAAGGTTTCAATATAATATGCTATTTTTCATTAAAAATATATTGACATGAAAAAGTCTTTTTGTACCGTTTGCTTCACCCTATTTGTATTCTTTGGAGTTCAAATCAATGCTCAGGAAATTACCGCTTTTTCTGGAATGTGGGGATCGGAATACTACCAGGATGACCAAAAAATAACAAAACAAGAACTCAAAAATTTGTTTGCAACCAATAAGGAGGTGGCTATGCTTTGGAAAAAGTCGGAAGCCAACGCTACTGTGGGCTATGTTGCCATGGCAGGCGAATTGGGGTTTGCCTTTTGGCTGGGAGCCGAACTGGGTAAAGATAACGGTGATGAACTTGTGCCGGCCATAGGTACCGTTGGCACGGCCATTATAGCTGGTATATTCTTGTCAAAGGCCAGTAAAAAAGGTAGAGAAGCTATTTTGACCTATAACAAGCAATTTGATAACAGGACCTCATTTAGGCTTATACCCACAATCAATAAAAATGGTCTTGGTCTTGCTTTAAAATTTTAGTAGTACCGGCCAATCATAGCATGCTCGACGATAGTCTTTTTTAATTCAAATGGGTCTATAGGCCCCATTTTTCGGTATACAATTTTACCACTGGGTTCAATGAGTGCGGTGTAAGGGAGCGCTCCATTCCATTCAGGGTCTATTGCCTCGATCATGGCATATTTATCATTTTCCGAATAAATATAGTTCGATAAAGCAGACCCCTTTTTTTGCAAAAATGCCAACACTTTATCTTTTGATTTCATTTGATCCGCACTAACTGAAATAAATTCAAAATCGCGACCACGGTACATTCTATGGATATCTACAAATTCAGGATATTCCAAAACACATGGACCGCACCAAGTGGCCCATAAATTCACCAAACGTAATTTATCGGAATTGTTTGCCATGAGGGTTTGAAGGCCTTTGGCGTCAATTTCTTCAAGGGTAACAGGTTGCTCATCCCACTCCTTGTTTATTTTTTTTGCGTATTCATCCTTCCATGCCCATTTTATGGAACATCCAAAAGTTTTGGTAGTATTGGGTTCGAATGCTTTTCCCAGCAAAGTGGCATCAATGGCGTTACGCACATCTTCTGCATTGGCCGTACCTGGTTTTTCAGATGCATCTAATCTGCCTACATAGGTGAGCTTGCGTTCCTGGTCAAAAACATAGGCATGCGGAGTGGCCATGGGACCATATTTTATGGATGCTCCATGCGTATCGCCATCATACAAATACGGAAAATTGAAGTTTTTGTCTTTGTGCCTGGTTTTCATGTCATCAAAAGAATCGCCCAAATCACTATAACCCAATTCATTGAGCAATAGCCCATTGATTGAATTTGGAGAAATGGCAACTAAATGAACACCCTTGTTTTTATAGTCACTTGTAAGCTGAATGATACGGTCTTCATAGGCCTGGGCCGTAGGGCAATGATTGCAGGTAAAGACAATGACCAAAACCTTGGCATTGCTAAAATCATTCAATGTATAAAAACGGCCATCGGTTGCCGGCAAGTTAAAATCAGGAGCTTTTTCACCTATTTTTAAGGTACTAATTTCCTGTTCGGGAATTTCTTGTGGATTGGCAGTAAAAAAAGCAGATTCTTTAATGTTGCTAGTATTTGGTTCAATAGACGCACCATTGGTTTTCTTCTCTTTGCACCCTAACAGACCAAACAATAAAATGGTAAAAACTATAGGTATGATTTTGGTTTTCATGGATAGGTCTTTATCAACTTTAAAATTAACAAAAAAGCATACGTTTATGATGTCAGTTCAGTAAACAAACTAGCCAAATTCTTGTTTTTTCTGCTTAGTTGAAGTGTTTTCAATGCGTTGTCATGGGCAAAATCAAACACAGCGGGACGCATATCCGTGGCGGTGCTAAAAGTAATTTCATAAACAAAACCCGTGATGTTTTTTACTGCCACGGCATGTTTCATTTGTAGTAGCAGCACTTCTTCGACCCTATAATCAAATTCAACTTGAATGATCTGTTGTTGGTCTTCGCGCAAATCTGCCAACTTCTTATCGGCAACCAATTCTCCTTTATTGATAATGATGACCCGATCGCAAATGGCTTCCACCTCCATCATAATATGGGTGGAGAGTAATATGGTTTTTTCTTTGGCAATGGACCTTATCAATTTTCTAATCTCAATCAATTGATTGGGGTCAAGACCCGTGGTGGGTTCATCCAAAATCAAGACTTGTGGGTCGTGCAAAAGGGCAGCGGCCAAGCCCACGCGTTGGCGATATCCTTTTGATAGTTGTCCTATTTTTTTGTGTGCTTCGGGCTGGAGTCCTGTTTGAGTGACCACCTCGGCAATACGGTTTTTTGAAACCTTATAGATTTCTGCATTAAAAACAAGATATTCCAATACATACATATCCAAATAGAGCGGATTGTGTTCAGGTAAATAACCGATACTCTTTTGCACTTGACATTGTTCATGCTCAACATCATAGCCGTTGACTTTGGCATTGCCAGAATCGGCCTTATAAAAGGTAGTCAAAATGCGCATCATTGTAGATTTACCGGCACCATTGGGCCCTAAAAATCCAACCACCTCCCCTTTATCTATAGAAAAAGATATTGTATTCAGCGCTTTTTGGGTTCCAAATGATTTGGTGATGTTTTGAACTTCAATGGACATTCAAAATTATTTGAAATCAAAAATAAGGATTTACGGCACCTTTTCCTTAATTCCAGTTTGGTCGTAGTGCAATGAACACCATAATATGGGTGTCTTTTTTAATTTTGAAGAAAAGATGAAATAATGAGTATTCTGAATAAAACCGTAAAATTGCCAAACTATTTTCAATGTTTATGGCTAATCTTCGAAATATTCAAAAAACTTACACGCTATCTTTGATTTGTCAGATGAATACCCAATCTTAGCTTAGAATTTACAAGTAATGACTAAAACGTATTTCTGGAATGGTTTCTATTTTTACTTCTTTTACCAAGGAGGAACGGGACTATTGTAGCATATACTAAGTATAACAAAAACATGAAGTCTCGATAAAAATCGAGGCTTTTTTTTTGCCATGGGATTAAAAATAGCCATACAGGGAATTCAGGGTAGCAATCATCACCAAGTTGCCACAGACTATTTTGGCGATGACATTAGTCTTGTAGAATGCTTTTCGTTCGATAAAATGATTGATTATTTATTGGCAGGCAGTGCAGATAAGGGGGTGATGGCCATTGAAAACAGCATTGCGGGTTCCATCATACCCAATTACAACTTGGTCTATCACAATGGTTTGCACATCATTGGAGAACATTATCTGAACATACATCATAATTTAATGGTTTTACCAGGTCAGCGGATTGAAGCTATTGAAGAAGTGCGCACACACCCTATGGCCCTATTGCAATGCAAAGAATTTTTAAAACAATACGGGCACATTAAATTAGTTGAAGATGTGGATACTGCTGAGACGGCCAAACAAATACAGGAAAAAAAGCTGAAAAATGTAGCTGCTATTGCACCACAGATGGCGGCAAAATTGTATGGCCTTGAAATCATAGCGGCCGAAATTCAGACTATAAAAAACAATGCGACACGATTCATCATATTAAAGAAGCAAAACAAAGAATTGCCTAAAGCAGAAATCAATAAAGCATCGGTACGTTTTATTACCGACCATAAACGAGGAAGCTTGGCAACGGTATTGAATGTAATGAGTGATTGTAATATGAATTTGACCAAAATACAGTCACTTCCGGTTATTGAAACACCTTGGAAATATGCCTTTTTTGTTGATGTTACTTTTGAAGGCTATGATGATTTTGCCAAGGCAAAGTCATTATTGAAAATCATGTCAGAAGATTTTAGGGTATTGGGAGAATATAAAAATGCATTGAAGTCATGATTACAGCTGACCGATTGAATTCCGTAAAAGAATATTACTTCTCTAAAAAATTAAGGGAGGTCAGGGAGCTTATTGCCGAAGGTAGACCCATCATTAATATGGGAATCGGCAGTCCTGACCTAGCACCCGCCGAGGCCGTTTTGCGCACTTTGACCGAAGCAATTATTGACAGTGGCGCGCATCAATACCAAAGTTATCAGGGCTTGCCCCAATTGCGTCAGGCTATAGCCGATTTTTATCAGAACCACTTTAAGGTTTCTGTAGACCCGAACAATGAAATATTGCCGCTTATGGGTTCAAAAGAAGGTATCATGCACATAAGCATGGCCTTTTTAAATGTTGGGGATGAGGTATTGATTCCCAATCCGGGGTATCCTACCTATGCTGCCGTAACCAGGTTGGTCGAAGCCGTACCCAGAACTTATGACTTAAGGGCAGAAAATGGCTGGTTTCCTAATTTGGATAAATTGGCACAACAAGACCTGAGCAAAGTTAAATTAATGTGGGTGAGCTACCCGCATATGCCCACTGGGGCCGTTGCCTCGTCTGCCCAACTACAAAAACTGGTTGATTTTGCTAGAAAGCACCATATTTTGTTGGTAAATGACAATCCCTATAGTTTTGTGCTCTCAAAAAATCCTACCAGTATTTTGTCTGTCAAAGGGGCCATGAACTGTACTTTAGAACTTAACAGTCTAAGCAAGACCTTTAATATGGCCGGTTGGCGCGTGGGTATGGTTTTGGGTAATGCAGAGAACATCAATGCAGTTTTGAAGGTCAAGAGCAACATGGACTCCGGAATGTTTTATGGAATTCAAAAAGGAGCTATAGCTGCCCTAAATAGCGGTGAAGAATGGTTTAAAAGTTTAGATCAAACTTATGCCAAAAGAAGAACTTTGATGTTCAAGTTGGTAGATAAACTGGGCTGTACCTATGATACAAAAGCAGTTGGCATGTTTGTTTGGGCCAAGTTGCCAAAAGGCGCTAAATCATCAGAAGAGGTAATAGATGATATTTTGTATGACAAAAATATATTTATAGCTCCAGGCACTATTTTTGGCAGTCAGGGAGAAGGCTATATTCGATTTTCGCTTTGTGTAACAGAAGATAAGATTAGAGAGGCCATTGCCCGCTTTTAGCAGCTAAGTAAGAAGAACAAATAACAAAAAGATGAATGTATTTATTGTTGGTATCGGATTAATTGGAGGGTCATTTGCAAAAGACATAGCAAGATTATATCCAAAAGCGACCCGTTACGGTATTGACAAAAATAAGGACCACCTTGATGAGGCCAAAGGCTTGGGCTTGATACACCATCAAGCAACCTATGAGGAATTATCAAAGGCCCATATAGTCTTGATTGCCATACCTGTTGATGCCCTTGTGGCTGATCTTCCTAAAATTTTAGATCTTATTCAAGACGATTGCCTGGTAATTGACGCAGGGTCCACCAAGGCATTAGTGTGCAAAACGGTCGAGAATCACCCAAAAAGAAGAAATTATTTAGCCTGCCACCCTATCGCAGGAACCGAATTTTCAGGCCCATCGGCTGCAATTGATGGCTTATTTGATCATAAGACCAACATTATTTGCGAGGTGGAAAAAACAGCATTTAAATTACAAGAAACAGCTCTTGAACTCTTTCAAAATATGGGTATGCGAATTCGCTATATGAACGCCGAGGCACATGATAAACATATTGCCTATGTGTCACACCTCTCACACATAAGTTCTTTTATGTTGGGCAAAACGGTAATCGAGAAAGAAAAAAATGAACGTGATATTTTTGATATGGCAGGCAGCGGATTTGAAAGTACAGTACGTTTGGCCAAAAGTTCGCCAGCCATGTGGACACCTATTTTTGAGCAGAATAAAGACAATGTCATTGAAACCTTGGAAGAGTATATCCAAAATTTGGAGGCCTTCAAAAAATTAATTCAAGATGACGATTTTAAAAGTGTTTATAATGAAATGAACAATACGAACAGAATAAAAGAAATATTAAAAGGTATACCCCTTACAAAAAGCTAGAACATACTTATGGAAAATTCGAAAGATTTAAGAAAATGGTTGGATGATATGGCGTTGCCACATCCATTGGTCATCGCCGGACCATGCAGTGCGGAAACTGAAGAACAGGTACTCAAAATAGCACATGGATTGAAAGATACCGATGTCAATTATTACCGAGCTGGTATTTGGAAACCAAGAACGAGGCCAGGAAATTTTGAGGGAGTGGGAGCCATTGGTTTAAAATGGCTGCAAAAGGTAAAGGCCGAAACCGGTCTTAAAACAGCAACTGAGGTTGCGAATAAAGCTCATGTAGATTTGGCATTGGAACATGATATTGATTTATTGTGGATTGGGGCACGGTCTACCGTAAGTCCTTTTATTGTGCAAGATATAGCGGATGCCCTTAAAGGGACCGATAAAATAGTATTGATCAAAAATCCTGTAAATCCAGATTTGTCATTATGGTTGGGGGCCGTGGAACGTTTTTCAAAGGCCAATATTAAAAATCTTGGAGTTATTCATAGAGGTTTTTCCACTTACGAAAAATCAAAATATCGTAATATACCCGAGTGGCAAATGGCCATCGAATTACAAACGCGTTTTCCCGATTTGCCGTTGATCAATGACCCAAGCCATATTACAGGAAAGCGCGACATGATTTTTGATGTATCACAAACCGCTTTGGACCTAAATTTTGATGGTTTGATGATCGAAACCCATCATGATCCTGAAAATGCTTGGAGTGATGCCGCTCAGCAAGTGACACCTAAAACATTGATACAAATCATGAGGGATTTGAAAATTAGAAAAGAAACCGATGAAGAGGCCGCCTATAACAATGAACTGAGCAACTTAAGGGCACAAATTGATGTCATTGACAATCAACTCATAGATATAATGGGCAGACGTATGAAGGTGTCTGATGGTATAGGAAAGTTAAAAAAGCAAAAAAACGTTGCGGTTTTACAAACCAACCGCTGGAATGCCATTTTAGGTAAAATGATACTCGAAGGGGAAAGCAAGGGTTTGAGTGAAGAGTTTGTTCTGAAAATGTTCAAGGCAATTCATCAAGAATCCATCAACCATCAAGAGAAAATTCTAAATTCATAATCATTGCAACAGAAAATGCCATCAAAGAAGATGGCATTTTTTTTGTGCCAAAATGTAACAAATCAATTTTTTGAACATCTTTTGAAAAACAAAACACTTAAAAATGAAATTATTTACCACAATTGTATTTACAGCGATATGGGTTACCTCGTTTGGTCAGCGGTCCATAGACAAAGAAATCGGCGATTTCAGTGAAATCAAGGTTTTTGATTTGATTGAAGTTACTTTGATTGAATCAGTTTAAAATCGATTGACCATCAAAGGCGAGAATATAGAAGACATCAAATGGGTCAATAAGGATGGGGTTTTAAAATTAAGAATGCAGTTTGATAAAAAATTTCAAGGCGAAGATACCTATATAGAGGTGTATTATAAAGATATCAATGTAATTGACGGCAACGAAGGAGCCAGAATAACTTGCAATGAATTGGTAAAAAAGAACAAAATTGAACTACGGGCACAAGAAGGAGCTCACATCATAATTGGTATGGATGTCGACTATGCCGATATGAAGGCGGTAACTGGAGGAATTATTGAGGCAAGTGGATTGGCCAAAAACCAGAGCATAGTTTTGAATACCGGAGGAATCTTTGAAGGGATGGACTTAAGAACCGCAACCACCGATGTTAAAATATCCGCAGGCGGCGAGGCAGAGGTATTCGCCTCTGATCGCGTTGATATCAACGTAAAAGCAGGAGGAGATGTAACCGTTTATGGCCAACCAAAGCAGGTGAACAAAACTACTTTTGCAGGCGGTCGTGTGCGTGTCGTGGAATAATAGCAATAAATAAACCCAGATACCAAGTATCCGGGTTTTTAATTCCTTAGATTTTTCTTGCTTATTTTTTGAAAATATACCTGGTAATAAAAATACCTTGGCCATCACCTTTACCACCTTCACTTTCAACGGCGCTGGTCACGAAGGCCAACTCCCATCCTTCGGCGACCATATCATTGATCATAGACGAAATTAGTGCATCATTGGCGGCAATGTTTTGAAAACGGATACCACCAATATTGTAAAAGTTCAGAAGTTTGGTTTCTGCAAAATTCTTTACTCGAATATCGCTCCGATCCGATTTGTTCCGAGTATTGTCATCTTCAGTTTGAACACTGGTGTATTCTTTATAGTCCTTTTCTTCAAGGGCATTTATGATTCTTGACCTTCCAAGGCCATTGGGCACGATTGACTCAACGCTGGTGATAACCCTAAATTGTTGGGCTTGAACATCAATTGTCGCAGCAAGAGCGATTACAAAAATTAAAATGATTTTCTTCATATTGGATTGGTATTTGTTGATTAATATATATCAATGTTAAAACGAATTGGTAAAAAAAGAAAATTGTTTCTTTGTTAATGTATAAAATGTTATCAACAAGCTATATAATGCAGGGAATAGTATATAAATCTACCGGAAGCTGGTACACCGTGAAGGCCAACGATGGTGAATTTTACGATTGTCGCATTAAAGGCAAATTTCGAATTAAAGATATAAAGAGTACCAACCCCATTGCAGTGGGCGACAAAGTAAATTTTGATTTGGAGACCATTGGCGATGAAACCGTTGGCATAATTGACGGTATTGGTGATCGCAAAAACTACATTGTTCGTAAATCGGTCAAACTTTCAAAACAGACCCATATTATCGCGGCCAATTTAGACCAGGTATTTTTAATGGTTACTTTAAACAATCCTACCACCTATACGAGTTTTATTGATAGATTTTTGATAACTGCGGAGGCCTATGATATTCCTGTGGTTTTATTGTTCAATAAAATGGACTCCTATGACGAAGAAGAAAAGGTTGAAGTAGACTATTTGATAGATTTATATCAAAAGATAGGGTATCAATGTATAGCGCTTTCGGCCATTAATGGTGAAAATATTGAAAAAGTCAGGGAATTAATGGTGGGTAAAACCAGCATGTTCTCTGGCAATTCGGGGGTGGGTAAATCAACGCTTATTAATGCCTTGGAACCCAAACTTGAACTGAAGACTGCCGAGATATCCGAACAGCATTTACAAGGCCAGCATACCACTACCTTTGCCGAAATGTACGACCTCTCTTTTGGTGCTCGTATTATTGATACTCCTGGTATTCGGGGCTTTGGAGTTGTAGATATGGAAAAGGAAGAAATTGGCGACTATTTCCCCGAATTTTTTGAACTAAAGTCGGCATGTAAATTCAATAACTGCCTCCATCTAGATGAACCACAATGTGCCGTAAAAGCAGCACTTGAAAAGAATGAAGTGTCGTGGAGCAGATACAGAAGTTATACGCAAATGCTCAACGACGAAGAAGAAAGTTATAGAACAGATATTCATAGAGAACGCTAATGAGGGCAGTAGTGCAACGAGTGGCCCATGCAAGTGTGGGTGTAAATGGTAAAACAGAGGCTGAAATACAGAAAGGCATATTGGTGTTGGTGGGTTTTGAAGATGTTGATACACAGGAAGATATTATTTGGCTTTCCCGTAAAATTGCAAACCTGCGCATCTTCAACGATAGGGAGGGGGTAATGAACAAGTCGTTAATGGAAGAAGGGGGCGACGCTATTGTGGTGAGCCAATTTACCTTGCATGCATCAACTAAAAAAGGCAATAGGCCATCCTATTTACGGGCTTCCAAGCCTGAAATTGCGATTCCATTATATGAAGAATTCGTAAAACAATTTGAGGCCGATTTGGGCAAAAAAGTGGGAACCGGTATTTTTGGTGCCGATATGAAAGTTTCATTATTGAACGATGGTCCGGTTACGATCATAATTGATACACAAAATAAGGAATAATGCAAATACAAAATGCACAGAAAGTGGTCGACGAGTGGATTAAAAACCATGGGGTTCGCTATTTTAATGAGTTGACCAATATGGCACAACTAACCGAAGAAGTAGGCGAAGTGGCTCGTATCATTGCTCGTCGCTATGGCGAACAAAGTGAAAAAGATTCTGATAAGGCTAAGGATTTGGGCGAAGAGCTGGCCGATGTACTATTCGTGGTATTATGCTTGGCCAATCAAACAGGCGTAGATCTACAAAAGGCATTTGACAAGAAGTTAGAATTGAAAACAAAACGAGATCACGACAGGCATCAAAACAACCAAAAGCTCAAATAGACTTATATTTGAAAATATATCCAAGTCAATCAAAATAGGTTCCATTTGAAACTTCAACTTACCCCGCCCGACCAAACCTTATTGCAATCAGAAATTGCGATAACCGGTTCTAAGAGTGAAACCAATCGTTTGTTGTTGCTGCAGGCTATCTTTCCTAATATCAAGATTGCGAATATCTCTAATTCAGATGATGCTGAGTTCATGATGCTGGGTCTTCAAAAGGCTCGAGGTACCGTCGATATTCATCATGCGGGTACGGCCATGCGATTTCTAACTTCCTATTTTGCCTCACAAGAGGGTAAAGAAGTTGTACTCACGGGTTCGAACCGTATGAAAGAACGACCCATCAAAGTCTTGGTAGATGCCTTAAAATCCCTTGGTGCCAACATCCAATATGAAAATAAAGAAGGGTATCCGCC
>JABDND010000115.1 GCA_013001145.1 Croceitalea sp.
TACCATTACGCCCGTATATTCCAATTGTAGGGTAGGATCTGCAATTTTCAAAGTATCACCAACAAAAAGGGTGGTCTTCACGTCCATGTCCGTAGGGCCTTGTTGTGGAACGCTCACCAGTGTGGAATAGCTGTTTTCGTTTTTCGTAATGTGGAATCCAAAATCCAATTCAGTGTCTCGAATAGGCAAGGTGCCCATCCAATCGCCTGAAATATCTTGTGCAAAACCGTGTATGGAAAAAATAGCGAGTACAGTGATTAAAATAATTCTGTGCATGGTATTGATTTATGTTCTGTGTGAATCTCTTTGTTGGCTACGCCCCTCGCTTATTCCTTAAAACCGTTTTTGCTTAAAATACTGGAGTACCAACGGTACGATATTTCACCGCTGTCATAAAACTGCTGCACTTCTTCAATACTGCCCTTGTCGCCATAATCTTTGGTGGATTCCAGATTGCCATCGGTATCATAATAGTTCCATTTGCCGATTTTGATACGCCAGTCTTTGTAAGTGCCTTCGGCCTTTAAGACCCCATTTTCATAGTATTTTTTAATGGGCCCTTCGACCAGATTTTGGTTATAGTTGCCAATTTCGCGGTAATTGCCATTTTCGTAGTAGTTGATCCACTTGCCCTGCCCAACGCCTTCTTCAAATTCTTGCCATGAGGCGAATTTGCCATTGGCATGTTTTGAGAACAACACCCCAGTGAAGGGTTGGTCTTCCCCATTGGCGTAATACCTATAAACGCCATCGGTTTGTTTACCGCTCGCATCCGCCATGGATACTTCCCTTCGCGATTCCACATTTTCCATGGAAACGGTCTTCTGGGAGAATGCGGTCACAGGAATGGCCAACAACAGGACCAATAGGCTTCCTTTTTTGATGTTCGATTTAAAAATGTTCCTTTTCATAGTATTTTTAGCTAATTGATGCTTCACCAAGCCGCTTTAGGAGCTACTGTTGTGTCAGCCTCCGGCAGGCCGGCTTTCGTTATTTTGATTTTTCTATATAATTCAAAATTGTTTTAGCCTTTTGAATATGGTTTTCCAAGTTATTCCTAATAATTATTCTGTAGGCTCCTATCATTCCTACTTGGGTTATTAAATATTTATTATTCTTAATATTATTCCATTCTACGTGATACTTGCTCGAATAATTTAATTCTATTGAATTGTCCGATTTATAATAATCCTGATATAGCAATGGACTATGAAATTTTGACATTTCATCTCGATAGTCATACCAAGCGGTTTTGAGAATTCGGTTGTTAAAAAGTTCTACCCAATTATCTTGAATATAGTAGTCATCCAAATATCTTTTTAACACAACATCATTAAACAAGATAATGTTATTGCTATTTATTAAATCATTATATGTTGCGGATATTATAGTGCTATTAGGGATATATCCACAAAAAAAAATTGAATTAGTAAGTCTTAAAGTATCTACTTCCACCAAATTATTATCCAAAAATGCAGCAAGGTATAAACCTTCGGTTTCGGCGGTTGTATTGATACTATCAAGTTGCCTTAAATTTTCTATGTCTTTTTTGAGGTCAACTTTTAAATTTTCTAAATACGATTTTTTTAAACTGATGTTTTTCCTCTCCTGATTCCAATTGTTTATTCCCAATGCAATCAAAATCCCAATAACCACCAGCACAATTTCTCCAATAGCGTAAAGAAGATATTTTTTGAACTTGTTTTCGGTTAGTAAGTTTTGACGAATGCGCCTAAAAAATTGAATCATAATCTAAGTTAAGCAATTAGCCGTATTGGGCTTATATATTGTTGGGCACTGTTTTTTATTCAAATACTGTGGGTTCAAGTACTATGCTATCGCCATTTGGTTGTTTTCCTTTAAAGAAGTCAAGAACCATTTCACCTATTACAGGCGATTGCATATATAGATCGTGTCCGGCGTTTTCTATAATAACATGTTTGCCATGGTCAAATTTTTTGGCAATTTCAACTCCGTCACCCAAATAGGTTCGTCCATCCATGCTGCCACTCAATAGCAAGGCGTTTACTTGATTACTTTCCAATTCACGGAATTCATTCGGTAATTGTGGAAAATCCAATGCGATCATCCACTCATAAAGTAAAAAGTTAATTGTACTTCCTAAAATTGAAGTATCCATTTGCCGAGCGACCTGCTTTTGGCGCTTTTCAGAAATTCCACTTTGCATATCCATGGCAAAAGACATCGGACTTACCCTGCTGTAAATATATCGTTTCATGACCATCACATCTTCTGCGATTTCGGAAAAGTTGCCATCATACATCTGGGAATAAATTTTAGGCAGTTTTTTAGAATCGGTCGGATTTTTAAGGTAAAAAGTAGCTATGGCCGACTGCAACTCAAAGTTTGAAATACCAACCGAATCTGGTATGCCGCTCCTATTTAAATAGGTACTGCTTATCGGTTTGTTTTTAAGCCTTTCGTGAACAGCAATGATTTTTTCTTTGAGATGGGGATATTTTTTTTCTGAACCATAATTGTCTTTTGCCAATGCTGCGATTTGAAAAACAAAGTCTTCGGTGCGTTTAGGAAGCTTTATGGTTTCATAGGGACCCTCAAGACTTGCCAAAACCATTTTATCAATGTGGTCTTCAAAAAGGCGGATGTATTCAAAAGCGAGGTGAGAACCATAGCTTATGCCCCAAATTGAAATTTTGGGTACCCCAAGGGCCATTCGTAAAGCATCAATATCTTTGGCGCTTTCAGTGGTATTGTAGGCGTTAAGGTTTACATTTTCCTTGGCCCAAAATTCAAGGCACTTGGCAATATTCTCGGTTGATTTTTGAACATATTCGGCCTTGTCAATGGCCCTTTCCAAATCAAAAATGGTATAATAAGGGCAATTTGGTAACGAATTCGAAATACCGGTACCACGTTGGTCGAAAGCGATTACATCGGCCACTTCACGAAGTTTCATAAACAACGCAAAGCGGTTTCCTTTGGCCGTTGCTATCCCTGAACCCCCTGGGCCACCCGCCAAATAAACTATGGGACTACCAGGATTTGGATTGGTACTTGTGAATCTTACAAATGAAAGTTTTATGGAATCATTGGAACCGTTCCTTCTGTCCTCCAAAACGTTGAAAGTTCCCAATTCGGCTTGTACGGTATCTTTTGCCCGAGAAATAAATAGATAGGGCTCAATTTGTAGTTGCTGTCCAAATACAATAGCCTGCGAGAGGATAAATATTGAAAAAAAGACTGTTTTTAAGTTCATTTCGATTTTTTCAAATGGTGCTATAGGTCTGACCTAAGAGTGGTTACACTCGCCCGCTTTAATCGGCTAATTATTTTACTTGTTTGTTCACTAGTTCTTTGAACTCCATGATTTCTGAAAGATAGATTTCGTTCAAAAACTCATTGTACACATCTTCGCGTTTATAGGCTATGGTTGCTTCCGCTTTCAAAACATGTGCCTGAGCATTTTCCAATTGGCCAAGCTTTTGGTAGGCTTTTGCCATGCCAAAATGGGCTTCGGGCAGCTTGTTGCTTTGTTTTAACCCTCTTTGAAATTGGGTGATGGCATTTTCAAAGTTACCCAGTTCGTATTCACAAAGCCCCAAATACACAAAAGAATGCACATCGGCCCATGCTTCTTTTTCATTGTTGATGTTTCGCTCGAACAGCGCCATGGCCTTTGCATACTCCCTTTTGCCAAAATAGCATTCTCCCCGCAAAAAGTCAATGGCCTCGCCCCAGGGGGCATCGACTACATT
>JABDND010000135.1 GCA_013001145.1 Croceitalea sp.
GAACTAAGTTATATGCAAGTTGAAAAAGTTTAAAAGAGCTGTTACATATAAAAAGCTGTGTTGCTTCCAATTGACACACTTTCATTTTAATTAAAAACAATGGCAAAAGAAGTAGATAAGGTAGTTAAGTTACAAGTTAGGGGAGGTGCTGCGAATCCGTCGCCACCGGTTGGACCCGCCTTAGGTGCTGCCGGGGTTAACATCATGGAATTCTGTAAGCAGTTTAATGCTCGTACACAGGACAAACCAGGTAAAGTTTTACCAGTTGTTATCACGGTATATAAAGACAAATCTTTCGAGTTTGTCGTAAAAACACCACCAGCGGCAGTTCAATTGTTGGAAGCAGCAAAGATTAAAAAAGGATCGGGTGAACCTAACAGGGTGAAAACAGGATCGGTTTCATGGGATCAAGTAAAGCAAATCGCCGAAGATAAAATGGTCGATTTAAATGCCTTTACTGTTGAATCGGCAATGAGTATGGTTGCAGGTACAGCACGTTCTATGGGATTGAAAGTTTCTGGAACTAGACCTTTTTAAAGAATCTTAAAGCAATTTCGAATGGCAAAATTGACAAAAAAACAAAAAGAGGCGCACGCTAAAATTGATAGAAATAAGCTATACAGTTTAGAAGAAGCTTCTTCTTTGGTAAAAGAAATTACCAAGGTAAAATTTGATGCATCCATTGATTTGGCAGTGCGCTTGGGTGTAGACCCACGTAAAGCCAATCAAATGGTTCGTGGGGTGGTAACATTGCCCCATGGTACTGGTAAAGATGTAAAAGTTTTGGCCTTGGTAACCCCAGATAAAGAAGCAGAGGCCACTGAGGCAGGTGCCGATTTTGTTGGGTTGGATGAATACTTGGACAAAATCAAAGGCGGTTGGACAGATGTTGATGTTATCATCACCATGCCAAGCGTTATGGGTAAATTAGGACCCCTAGGTAGGGTTCTGGGCCCAAGAGGTTTGATGCCAAATCCAAAAACTGGAACAGTGACCATGGATGTTGCAAAAGCAGTATCTGATGTGAAAGCTGGTAAAATTGATTTTAAAGTAGATAAAACGGGTATCGTGCATGCTGCCATAGGCAAAGCCTCTTTTTCAGCCGATAAAATTGCAGATAATGCAAAAGAATTGATTGATACATTGGTGAAATTAAAGCCAGCAGCATCAAAAGGCATTTACATGAAAAGTATTTTCCTTTCCAGTACAATGAGCCCAAGTTTACAATTAGATCCAAAAGCAGTTTAATACTGCGTAGTCAAAAAATAAAACAATGACAAGAGAAGAAAAAGCAACTGTAATTGAAGATTTGACTGCACAGTTGGCCGATAATCCAAATATATATCTTGCAGATATTTCTGGGTTGGATGCGGTAGCTACTTCAAATTTAAGAAGAGCATGCTTCAAAGCCAATATTAAACTGGCAGTGGTCAAAAACACCTTGCTTGCAAAAGCAATGGAGAGTTCTGAAAAAGAGTTTGGTGAATTACCGGATGTATTAAAGGGTAACACCTCATTAATGCTATCTGAAACAGGTAATGCTCCTGCAAAACTCATTAAAAATTTCAGAAAAAAATCAGATAAACCTTTGTTGAAAGGGGCCTTTATTGAAGAGGCCATTTACATTGGTGACGAATATTTGGATTCGTTGGTAAACATCAAATCCAAAGAAGAAGTCATCGGAGATATTATCGGACTTTTACAATCACCCGCCAAAAATGTTATTTCTGGTCTTAAGTCAGGTGGTGGTAAATTGGCCGGCATTATCAAAACATTGTCTGAACGATAGTACGCACGCACTAAAACAATTATATTATTAAAATTACATTTAAACGATAGAAAAATGGCAGATTTAAAAGATTTTGCAGAACAATTGGTCAACCTTACCGTAAAAGAGGTAAACGAATTAGCTGATATTTTAAAAGAGGAATATGGTATCGAGCCTGCTGCAGCCGCAGTAGCAGTAGCTGCCGGTGGTGGCGCCGCTGGAGGTGATGCCGAAGCCGCTGAAGAAAAATCAGAATTTGATGTAATCATCAAAGCTGCTGGTGGATCTAAATTGGCAGTAGTAAAATTGGTAAAAGAATTGACAGGTCTTGGCTTGAAAGATGCCAAAGATATTGTTGATAGCGCACCAAAAGCTGTAAAAGAAGGCGTCTCAAAAGACGAAGCTGAAGGTATCAAAAAATCTTTGGAAGAAGCAGGAGCAGAAGTTGAGCTTAAGTAATAGCTTAGACATAAACATTTAGGTTAAGGTCTTTCCGTAAATCGGTCAGACCTTAGCCTGTTTTAATAGCTGCGTGTAATGGCACACGCATCCCACCATAGAGAATTCACTATCAAAATTGTCCATAGATGTTCACAAATCAGACTGAAAGAGTAAATTTTGCATCCGCTAAGAACATACCGGAATACCCGGATTTCTTGGACATTCAGATTAAATCATTTCAAGACTTTTTTCAACTTGAAACAAAATCTGACGAAAGAGGCAACGAAGGTTTGTACAATACCTTCATGGAAAACTTTCCAATAACAGACACCAGAAACCAATTTGTTCTTGAGTTTTTGGATTACTTCATTGATCCACCAAGATATTCCATACAAGAGTGTATTGAAAGGGGATTGACTTATAGCGTGCCCCTTAAGGCTCGCTTAAAATTATATTGTACAGATCCCGAGCACGAAGATTTTGAAACCATCGTGCAAGATGTTTATTTAGGAACAATACCTTATATGACACCAAGTGGTACTTTCGTTATCAATGGTGCCGAAAGAGTAGTGGTTTCTCAATTGCATCGATCACCAGGCGTCTTTTTTGGACAGTCATTTCATGCTAACGGCACCAAATTATATTCGGCCAGGGTAATTCCATTCAAAGGATCTTGGATTGAGTTCGCTACTGATATCAATGGAGTCATGTATGCTTATATTGATAGAAAGAAAAAATTACCGGTAACTACCCTTTTCCGAGCCATAGGCTACGAAAGGGATAAGGACATTCTTGAAATCTTTGACCTTTCTGAAGAAGTGAAAGTTTCAAAGGCCGGACTTAAAAAGGTAATGGGCCGCAAATTGGCCGCTAGGGTCCTGAATACATGGCATGAAGATTTTGTGGATGAAGATACTGGAGAGGTAGTATCCATAGAAAGAAATGAGATTATTCTTGACCGCGATACGGTTTTGGAAAAAGAGCATATTGATGAAATCATAGATGCCGATGTCAAGACTATTCTTTTGCATAAGGAGAATAATGCACAGTCTGATTATGCCATTATTCATAATACACTTCAAAAAGACCCCACCAACTCAGAAAAAGAGGCGGTAGAACACATTTATAGACAATTGCGTAATGCTGAGCCACCAGATGAGGAAACAGCGCGCGGTATTATTGATAAATTGTTTTTCTCTGACCAACGTTACAACTTAGGTGAAGTAGGTCGTTACCGAATGAACAAGAAGTTGGGTCTTGATATTGGAATGGACAAACAAGTATTGACCAAAGAAGATATCATCACCATTATCAAATATCTTATTGAATTGATCAATTCAAAAGCAGAGATTGATGATATTGACCATTTGTCAAACCGTCGTGTTAGAACGGTAGGCGAACAATTGTCATCTCAGTTCGGCGTAGGTTTGGCCCGTATGGCGCGTACCATTCGTGAACGAATGAATGTTCGTGACAATGAAGTCTTTACTCCTATAGATTTGATCAATGCCAAGACTTTGTCTTCGGTAATCAACTCATTTTTTGGAACAAACCAATTGTCGCAGTTTATGGATCAAACAAATCCATTGGCTGAGATTACACATAAAAGAAGGCTTTCGGCCTTAGGCCCAGGAGGTCTCTCAAGAGAAAGAGCGGGCTTTGAGGTACGTGATGTTCACTACACTCACTACGGTCGCCTTTGCCCTATTGAAACACCTGAAGGACCCAATATTGGTTTGATTTCATCTTTGGCCGTATTTGCCAAAGTAAATCCAATGGGATTCTTGGAAACACCTTATCGCAAAGTTGAAAACGGAAAAGTAGATACCAAGAAATTTGCGTATTTAAGTGCTGAAGAAGAAGAGGGAATGAAAATTTCTCAGGCAAACATTCCATTGAAAACAGATGGCACAATTGAGAGTGAGAAAGTAATTGCTCGTGAAGAGGGTGATTTCCCTGTTGTAGATCCATCCGAAGTAAATTATACGGATGTTGCACCAAATCAAATCGCATCCATATCGGCATCTTTAATTCCATTTTTGGAACATGATGATGCAAACCGGGCTCTGATGGGATCAAATATGATGCGTCAAGCGGTACCACTATTGCGCCCTCAATCGCCTATTGTAGGTACTGGATTGGAGCGTCAAGTGGCAACAGATTCTAGGGTATTGATAAATGCAGAGGAGGATGGTGTCATTGAATATGTTGATGCACAGAAAATTACCATTAAATATAACAGAACCGAAAATGAAAAATTGGTAAGTTTTGAAGAAGATTTCAAGACCTATGAATTGATTAAATTCCGTAAAACGAACCAAGGTACAAGTATCAACCTTAAACCCATTGTTAAAAAGGGCGATAAGGTTAAAAAAGGTCAGGTACTTTGTGAAGGCTATGCCACAGAAAAAGGCGAATTGGCCTTGGGTAGAAACATGAAGGTGGCATTTATGCCTTGGAAAGGGTATAATTTTGAAGATGCTATAGTGATTTCTGAGAAAGTTGTTCGTGAAGATATCTTTACTTCGATACACATTGATGAATATGCACTCGAAGTACGTGATACCAAATTAGGAGCGGAAGAATTGACGAATGATATTCCCAACGTTTCTGAAGAAGCGACCAAAGATTTGGACGAACATGGTATGATCCGTATTGGAGCAGAAGTTAAACCAGGTGATATATTAATAGGAAAGATCACTCCTAAAGGGGAATCCGATCCAACACCTGAAGAGAAGCTGCTTAGGGCCATCTTTGGTGATAAGGCAGGCGATGTAAAAGATGCATCTTTGAAAGCTTCACCGTCATTAAGAGGGGTCGTAATTGACAAAAAGTTATTCTCGCGCTCTATAAAAGATAAACGTAAGCGTTCTGAAGATAAAGAGGCCATATCTAAATTGGAATTGGAATACGAAGTAAAATTCCAACAATTGAAAGATGTTTTGGTTGAAAAGTTGTTCTCCCTTATCAACGGAAAAACCTCTCAAGGGGTTATTAATGATTTGGGTGAAGAAGTATTGCCAAAAGGTAAAAAGTATACCATCAAGATGTTGAATTCAGTGGATGACTTTGCCCATTTGGTTGGAGGAAGTTGGACAACGGATGAGAAGACAAACAACCTTGTGGCCGATTTACTTCATAACTATAAAATCAAGCTTAACGATCTTCAAGGTAATTTGAGAAGGGATAAGTTCACCATTTCTGTGGGTGATGAGTTGCCTGCGGGAATCATGAAATTGGCCAAGGTCTATATTGCCAAAAAGCGTAAGCTAAAAGTTGGTGATAAAATGGCGGGACGTCACGGAAACAAAGGTATTGTTGCCCGTATTGTTCGTCAAGAAGATATGCCGTTCTTAGAGGATGGAACTCCCGTGGATATTGTATTGAACCCATTGGGTGTACCATCGCGTATGAACATTGGACAGATTTACGAAACTGTATTGGGATGGGCCGGTGAAAAATTGGGCAGAAAGTTTGGAACACCAATTTTTGATGGAGCTACCATTGAGCAAATCAATGAATTGACCGATGAAGCTGGCGTGCCACTATTTGGGCACACCTACTTGTACGACGGTGGAACTGGAGAACGTTTTGATCAAGCAGCTACTGTAGGTATTATCTACATGCTTAAATTGGGCCATATGGTCGATGATAAGATGCATGCACGTTCAATAGGGCCTTATTCATTGATCACACAACAGCCTTTGGGTGGTAAAGCCCAATTTGGTGGACAACGTTTTGGTGAAATGGAAGTTTGGGCGCTTGAAGCCTATGGCGCTTCTGCTACCTTACGTGAAATTTTGACCGTTAAATCAGATGATGTCATTGGAAGGGCCAAGACTTACGAATCAATCGTAAAAGGCGAGACCATGCCAGAACCTGGTTTGCCAGAATCTTTCAATGTATTGATGCACGAACTTAAAGGTTTGGGCCTTGACATTAGATTGGAAGAATAATTGCAATAGTTGCAAAACTATTTATAAGAGAACATTTTTAACATTTACATCTTTATAGCATTATGGCTAGATTAAAGGATAATAACGCACCAAAAAGGTTTAATAAAATTTCAATTGGCTTGGCCTCGCCAGAATCTATTCTGGCAGAGTCACGCGGTGAGGTTTTAAAACCAGAAACCATTAACTATCGAACGCACAAACCAGAACGCGACGGTTTGTTCTGTGAGCGAATTTTTGGTCCTGTGAAGGATTACGAATGCGCCTGTGGCAAATATAAAAGAATACGTTACCGCGGGATTGTTTGTGATCGTTGTGGTGTTGAAGTAACAGAGAAAAAGGTGCGCCGTGACAGAGTTGGGCACATCAACCTGGTAGTGCCCGTTGCGCACATCTGGTATTTCCGTTCTTTGCCAAATAAAATCGGATACCTTTTGGGACTTCCTTCCAAAAAGTTGGATATGATTATTTACTATGAGCGTTACGTAGTAATACAACCCGGTATAGCCAAGGGTACTGAAGGTGAAGAAATCAATAAATTGGACTTCTTGACCGAAGAGGAATACTTAAATATTTTGGAATCAATTCCTGCCGAAAACCAATATTTGGAAGATAGTGATCCAAACAAGTTCATCGCCAAAATGGGTGCTGAATGTTTGATTGATTTGTTGGGTAGAATCGATTTGGAGCAATTATCATATGAATTAAGACATAAAGCAAATACAGAAACCTCAAAACAGCGTAAAACAGAGGCTTTAAAACGCTTACAAGTTGTTGAGGCTTTACGTGAATCGCAAGATAATCGTGAGAACCGTCCAGAGTGGATGATCATGAAGGTGATACCGGTAATTCCACCAGAATTACGTCCCTTGGTACCATTGGATGGTGGTCGTTTCGCAACCTCCGATTTGAATGATCTTTATCGCAGGGTAATCATCAGAAACAATCGTCTAAAACGATTGATGGAGATTAAGGCACCAGAGGTAATTCTTCGAAATGAAAAAAGGATGTTGCAAGAGTCGGTAGATTCTTTGTTCGACAACACAAGAAAAGCTTCGGCGGTTAAAACCGAATCAAACAGACCTTTAAAATCCCTTTCTGACTCATTGAAAGGTAAGCAAGGGCGTTTTCGTCAAAACCTTTTGGGTAAAAGGGTTGATTATTCGGCGCGTTCAGTAATTGTCGTAGGACCAGAATTGAACTTGTACGAATGTGGTTTGCCCAAAGATATGGCGGCCGAATTGTACAAGCCATTTATCATCCGAAAACTAATTGAGCGTGGTATCGTAAAAACGGTAAAATCCGCTAAGAAAATTATAGATAAGAAAGAGCCTGTAGTTTGGGATATTCTTGAAAACGTATTGAAGGGTCACCCGGTATTATTGAACAGGGCTCCCACATTGCACAGATTGGGTATACAGGCATTCCAGCCAAAACTTATTGAAGGTAAGGCGATACGCTTGCACCCATTGGCGTGTACAGCATTTAATGCAGATTTTGATGGTGACCAAATGGCTGTTCACTTGCCACTTGGCCCAGAAGCTATTTTAGAGGCTCAATTATTAATGTTGGCTTCTCAGAATATATTGAACCCCGCGAATGGATCTCCTATTACGGTCCCTTCCCAAGATATGGTATTGGGTCTTTATTATATGACCAAAGAACGTAAATCAACAAAAGAGGTTCCTGTTAAAGGCGAAGGTTTGACCTTCTATTCTGCTGAAGAAGTTGAGATTGCTTTCAACGAGAAGAAAGTAGAACTTAATGCCGGAATAAAAGTTCGGGCCAAAGATTTTGATGAGAATGGAGAATTGGTCAATAAAATAATTGAGACAACAGTAGGTCGCGTATTATTTAACAGCCACGTACCAGAAGAAGCAGGTTTTATCAATCAAGTACTGAACAAAAAAGCACTGAGGAACATCATTGGTGATATTTTGGCAGTAACCGATGTGCCTAGAACAGCGGAATTTTTGGACAAGATTAAGACCATGGGTTATCAATTTGCCTTTAAAGGTGGATTGTCTTTTAGTTTGGGGGATATTATAATTCCGAAGGAAAAATTGGAAATGATCGCCGATGCCAATGGCCAAGTTGATAATATCATGACCAATTATAACATGGGTCTTATCACCAACAACGAACGTTACAATCAAGTAATTGACGTTTGGACATCGACCAACGCCATGTTGACCGAATTGGCAATGAAACGTATTCGTGAAGACCAACAAGGATTCAACTCAGTATACATGATGCTTGATTCTGGCGCAAGGGGCTCCAAAGAGCAAATTCGTCAGTTGACCGGTATGCGTGGTTTGATGGCAAAGCCTAAAAAATCAACAGCTGGTGGTGGCGAGATTATTGAAAACCCAATTCTTTCAAACTTTAAAGAAGGTTTGTCAATTTTGGAATACTTTATTTCAACTCACGGTGCTCGAAAAGGATTGGCAGATACTGCTTTGAAAACAGCGGATGCTGGTTATCTTACAAGACGATTGGTTGATGTTTCTCAAGATGTAATCATCAATATTGAAGATTGTGAAACATTGCGTGGTATTGAAGTCGAAGCCCTTAAAAAGAATGAGGAGATTGTAGAAACCTTAGGCGAACGTATTTTGGGTAGAGTTTCATTGCATGATGTCTTTGACCCTCTTACTGAAGAGATATTGGTTGCTGCAGGAGATCAGATTACTGAAGCAGAAATGAGGCGAATTGAAGCTTCTGCCATTGAAAAAGTTGAAGTACGATCACCGTTGACGTGCGAGGCACCTAAAGGTATTTGCGCCAAATGTTACGGCCGCAACCTGGCTACCAATAAAATGGTTCAAAGAGGTGAAGCGGTCGGCGTTGTTGCCGCACAGTCAATTGGTGAACCAGGTACACAGTTGACACTTCGTACATTCCACGTAGGAGGTATTGCAGGTAACATTTCTGAAGATAGCAAGCTTGAATCTAGATTCAATGGTGTTGCAGAAATTGAAGATTTGAGAACGGTTGTTGGGGAGAGCGGTGATGGCGGTAAAGCCAACATCGTTATTTCTAGAACTTCTGAGATAAAAATTATTGATGAGAAAACCGGTATCACATTAAGTACCAACAACATCCCTTATGGTTCGCAGCTGTTCATTAAGAATGGGGCCAAAATCAAAAAAGGAGACGTTATTTGTCAATGGGATCCATATAACGGTGTAATCGTTTCTGAATTTACAGGTAAGATTGCATACGAGAATATTGAAC
>JABDND010000137.1 GCA_013001145.1 Croceitalea sp.
GCGATTTTAGGAACCGAGAATATTCCACAGAATATCATTGATTCATGGCGCAATAAAAAGAACACCTATGGTAGATTGGAAGATGCAGAATTGAGGGTTTTACACGGAGGAAATGACGATGCCGTGCAAAAATTTAAATACGTCAATGAACTTTATGAGTCAAAAAAGGCTGAATTGATCAATAAAGATGAGCGGATACGCCTGCTGGAGGAAGAAATTTCAAATTTGAGCAGATATGCCTTGAAAAATATTCCGTTCAAAGAGATAAGTCAAGAAACGAGGGCCAATTATGAAAATCTTGCTTCTTTTGGTTTTGCCAACCGAATTGAAACCAACTTTGATAAAACGGACACCATTACAATTTTTGAGGTAAAGTGGAAACCAAACTTGGCAACCGGTCAAATTCAAACAGAACAAGAAAAGCTGACCAATTGGCTTAAAATAAGGCTTCAAGATTCAACTTTGGTGGTCAAGCGGATTGAAGACTAATTGCGTTCTTCAATATACATTTGCCTCACTTTCTTGAATAGTTCAGAAGAATAGACAAAATTGGTAACGGCCTCATTATCGGTCTTGAATATTTCTTTGTTTGTTCCTTCCCATTCTTTGTGGCCATCTTTTAAAAAGATAATTTTTTCGCCGATTTCCATGACCGAGTTCATGTCATGCGTATTGATTACAGTCGTGATGTTGTATTCCCGGGTAATCTCTTGTATAAGATTGTCTATAAGAATTGCCGTTTTAGGGTCAAGGCCCGAGTTGGGCTCATCACAGAATAAATATTTAGGATTCATTACAATCGCACGCGCAATTGCGACCCGTTTTTTCATGCCACCAGAGATTTCAGAAGGATATTTATCATTGGCATCAATAAGATTGACCCGCCGCAGCACAAAATCTACACGCTCCTTCATTTCTCGTTTTGATTTTTTCGTAAACATATCCATAGGGAACATTACATTTTCCTCTACGGTCATAGAATCAAATAGGGCACTGCCTTGAAAAACCATACCCATATCTTGGCGCAGATTACGACGCTCGCGGGTCGACAATTCAGAATATATTTCACCACTATAGCTAATACTGCCCTGTTCAGGTTCAAACAAGCCCAATAAGCACTTGAGAAAAACTGTTTTGCCAGAGCCGCTTTGGCCTATGACCAAATTGGTTTTACCCTGATCAAAAGTAGTGCTGATGCCTTTTAAAACATGATTGTCACCAAATGACTTATGTAAGTTTTCTACTTTGATCATTAGCCTAATAATAATTGGGTTAGCACATAATTGGTAATGATGATGACCACACTTGTCCATACGAAAGCGGTGGTACTGGCTTTGCCTACTTCTAAAGCCCCACCGGTCATGTAGAAGCCATGATAGGAGGGGACAGTGGCAATAATAAATGCAAATACCAATGTTTTTATGAATGCGTAGGTGACGTGAAAAGGGGTAAAATCAAGTTGTAGTCCTTTGATAAACTCACCGCTTGGCGCATAATCGCCAAATACCGCGGCCACCCAGCCGCCCAATACGCCTACGTACATGGCTATGGCCACTGCAAATGGATACATGAGCATGGCGATGATTTTTGGAAACACTAGATAATTCAATGAATTGACACCCATAACCTCCAAGGCGTCTATTTGCTCTGTGACCCGCATGGTACCTATACTTGAGGTTATATACGAACCCACTTTACCGGCCATGATAATGGAGGTAAAGGTTGGGGCAAATTCCAATATCACTGATTGCCTTGTTGCAAACCCTATTAAGCTTTTAGGTAAAAATGGGCTATTTAGATTTAGAGCTGTTTGAATAGTAACTACACCACCAATAAAAAAGGAGATAAAGATAATGATGCCCATAGACCCATAGATCAACTCGTCAATTTCCTTTAAAATCAGGGATCGCATTATGGGCCATTTGGTCGGTTTTTTGAATAATTCCCAAACCATAATGAAATACTTACCTATCGAAGCAATGTAATTCATGCACTTTAATTCTTCTTAGCGCAGTAAAAATAACAATATTGGTCTGCATTTAACCTTCTATTATATTTTAAAAAAATTAATTTGAATAGCTTTGTTGTTCTAACATGGTATCAATGAAAAAATTATTCTCGCTAATCTTTATGTTTTCTTTTTTGTTCAGTTGTTCAATATTGGCACAACGGAAGGAAAAAACCAAAGAAATTAATCAGAATACAGCAATAGCCGAAACACCAAAATTGGTGGTTGGAATTGTCGTTGATCAAATGCGATATGATTATTTGACTCGCTTTTGGAATGAGTATGGTGAGGGTGGATTTAAACGTTTGGTAAATGAAGGGTTTAACTGCAAAAACCATCATTTCAATTATGCGCCAACAAGTACCGGCCCTGGTCATGCCTCGGTCTATACAGGAACCACACCCGCAACACATGGTATTATTGGCAATGAATGGTATGACAAAATTGCCGATCAAGATGTGTATTGCGCATCGGACAGCGCCTCTAATTCTGTCGGTACTACATCAGATGCTGGTAAAATGTCTCCCCATCGCATGCTAACAAGTACCATTACAGACCAATTGAGACTGCACACTCAAATGCGTGGCAAAACCATAGCGATAGCTCTTAAAGATCGGGGTGCCGTTTTGCCTGGTGGCCATACAGCCAATGCGGCTTATTGGTTTGAAGGAGGTGAAAATGGTTTATGGATTTCAAGCTCTTATTATATGGAAACCCTTCCCCAATGGGTTGTAAAGCATAATGAATCCAACGCAGTGGAGGCTTACAAAAAAGCATGGGAAACACTTATGCCAATAGACAGGTATGATGAAAGTGGTACCGATGTGAATTCATATGAGGGTATGTTCGCAGGGGAGACAACAGCTTCTTTCCCCCACGACTTGCCAGCTTTATGGGAGGCCAACGGACAGTTCGGACTGTTGCGTGCTACCCCTTTTGGAAATAGTATAACCACAGATTTAGCCATTGCAGCTCTTGAAGGAGAGAATTTAGGTGCCGATCAAGACACAGATTTTTTGGCCGTTAGTTTCTCGAGTACCGATTATGTAGGGCATATGTTCGGTGTAAATTCCAAAGAAATTCAAGATACATACCTGCGGCTAGATGCAGATTTAGATCGTCTGCTGAA
>JABDND010000145.1 GCA_013001145.1 Croceitalea sp.
ATACAACAGGTGCAGAATGCAGTTCTCTTCCAAAAAGTTGGTAAGACAGTTTAATCTCTTGAACTATACCACTTCTCGTTTTAAAGTCAGATATTTTTATATGCTTGAGCATGGATAAAATTGCTTATTAGAGTATCGATTGGAGCGGAACCAAAACCTAGCTAACAGAGTTTAGCTTTACCTCCGCCCACAATGAATTTAAACCAATACTGATTTATCAATGGTCGCAAAGGCGGCTTCCAAATCAGCAGTCAAATCACCCAAGTCTTCCAGTCCTACAGACAGTCGAATCAAGTCTTTTGTCACGCCCGTTGCCTCTTGTGCGGCATCATCCAATTGTTGATGGGTCGTACTTGCGGGGTGAATGATCAATGATTTGGAATCACCAATATTGGCCAGTAATGAGAATAACTTCGTATTATCGGCTATCTGCTTGGCCGAATCAAAGCCTCCTTTTACGCTAAAAGTAACTATGCCGCTCTGCCCGTTTGGCAAATAAGCATCTGAAAGTGCCTTGTATCTGCTTGAGGGAAGTCCGGGATAATTGACCCACGTGACCTCATCTCTATTTTGCAGCCATTTGGCCAAGGCCAAGGCGTTTTGGCTGTGTTTTTTAATACGGATCTCCAAAGTCTCCAATCCTTGAATAATTTGAAAGGCATTGAAAGGACTCAAGGCAGCCCCATGGTCGCGCAGTCCTTCTATACGTACTTTGGCAATAAAGGCAGCTGGCCCCAATGCTTCATGATATACCAAACCATGGTACCCGGCAGATGGTTCTGTGAATTCTGGAAATTTTCCATTGGCCCAGTCAAAAGTACCGGCATCAATTATGGCACCTCCTAAGGCCGTACCATTGCCATTGATATACTTGGTCAATGAATGGATCACAATGTTTGCACCATGCTCAATAGGATTCAACAAAGCTGGTGTTGCAACCGTATTATCAACAATAAAAGGAACTTTCGCCTTTTTGGCTTCTGATGAAATAGCCTTTAGGTCCAACACATCCAACTTGGGGTTACCCAAAGATTCAACAAAAATGGCCCGTGTATTTTCTTGAACGGCCTTGCCAAAATTGGCTGGGTCATTGGGGTCTACAAAAGTGGTGGTTATGCCCAATCTGGGCAATGTAACACTTAATAGATTATACGTTCCACCATACAAACTGTTTGAAGCTACAATATGATCTCCCGCTTTTAACAATACTAATAAAGCAGTATTGATAGCCGCCGTGCCAGATGCGGTGACCACCGATGCGATACCTCCTTCAAGAGCCGCCAGACGTTGCTCTAAAATATCATTGGTGGGATTATTGATCCGGGTGTAGATGTTGCCGAACTCTGCCAACGAGAACAAACGCGCCGCATGATCAGAGTCATTGAACACATAAGCTGTTGATTGATAAATAGGTACCGCCCTTGTACCACCGTTGGCATTTACATCGTGGCCAGCATGTAAGGCATTTGTTGAAAATTTTTGATCACTCATGATTTCTAGTTTTTTAAATTATTAAAATGATAAATTAAAAAGCCAAACCCTAGTCAATCGATGGACTGACAGGAAAAATCAAAAAGTTATAAGAAAGTGAAATCGATATGAATCGATGACTGTTATCTATTCCGATTTGATCGGATAGAATTTAGCACCTTCTTGACAAATGGGTGTCAAGGGTTGCTAAGGCTTCATAGGGTCTATTCCCTCCACCTTTCTTGATAACTATTCAATACGTGTTTGAACTTATAGCACAAATATAACGTCAGAAATATTTAAAAACCTAATCTTTTACAGAAATATCACAGATACTCATTAAGCATTTACAAAATGTCACAGTTGTTTAAAGGCGGTATAACAATTTTTAAACTAGGAAATACTGAAAGCAGCCTTAACCTCGTCTACCATATCCAATTTTTCCCAAGTGAATAATTCCACTTCTTTTTCAACCCTACCATTATAGGGCGATTCAAATATTTTGTTCACTATTTGGGGTTCCTTGCCCATATGGCCATAGGCAGCGGTTTCCAAATAAATTGGGTTTCTCAATTTCAACCGTTTTTCAATTTCATAAGGTCTCATGTTGAACAAATGCCCAACTTTGTGAGCAATTGCCCCGTCATTGAGGTTCACTTTTGAGGTACCATAGGTATCCACAAATATAGATGTCGGTTCTACAACACCAATGGCATAGCTTACTTGTACCAATATTTCGTCGGCAACACCCGCAGCAACCAAATTTTTAGCAGCATGACGGGCAGCGTAGGCAGCACTACGATCGACTTTACTGGGATCCTTGCCACTAAATGCCCCACCTCCATGGGCACCTTTGCCGCCATAAGTGTCCACAATGATTTTCCTTCCAGTCAAACCGGTATCACCATGCGGGCCACCAATCACAAACTTACCTGTAGGATTGATGTGGTATTTGATTTTGTCATTGAAAAGTTTTTGTACGTAGTTGGGCATTTGGGTCTTTACCCTGGGAATCAAAATATTGATGATATCGGCCTTTATTTTGGCCAGCATAGGTTCATCGGCATCAAATTCATCATGTTGAGTGGAGACCACGATGGTATCTATGCGTTGTGGAATATTGTTGTCATCATATTCAATGGTCACCTGTGCTTTGGCATCGGGCCTTAGATATGAAATTTGTTTGCCCTCATTGCGCAAATCGGCCAATGCTTGCATTATTTTGTGTGAAATATCCAATGCTAAAGGCATAAAATTTTCGGTCTCATTGGTGGCGTAACCGAACATCATCCCTTGATCACCGGCACCTTGTTCTTCTTTACTACTGCGGTCTACTCCTTGATTAATTTCTTTGCTTTGTTCGTGAATCAACGAAATAACCCCACAAGAATCACCACTGAACTGGTACTCTCCTTTGGTATAACCAATTTTGTTGACAACTTCCCTGGCAATATTTTGCACATCTAAATACGTATGGCTTTTTACCTCTCCTGCCAAAACCACTTGACCGGTGGTTACCAATGTCTCACAGGCCACTTTGCTCTCTGGGTCAAACGCCAAAAAATGATCTAAAAGTGCATCACTAATTTGATCTGCAATTTTATCAGGATGTCCTTCACTGACAGATTCTGATGTAAATAAATATGGCATCTTTTTTATTTTTTAAAAGGAATGATTTGACAGGAAGACACCAAAGAAGTTTACGACATCCAAAAAGAGGAACACCACTGCGATACCGTGGCCGAAACTGCTTTAGCATTTTTATGCCTTAATTTAAAAAGGCATGAGGTTGCAATCAGTCAAATCTGTCCTCATTAATTTGAATCAAAAGTACATATTTGCTCAAGAATATAAAATTATGTAGTAAAAATAAGTTGGAATTATTACTACAGGCATTTCAGATTATATTTTTTATCTAACTAGATATACTTCGTATATTGCGAGGTCTTACTAGCAAAAACACTTAACACTTAGTACCCAAAAGAACATTAACTATGCACATTGCGGTTGCCGGAAATATTGGAGCAGGAAAAACCACACTAACAACCTTATTATCAAAACATTATAAATGGGAGGCTCATTTTGAAGATGTCGTAGACAACCCCTATTTAGATGACTTTTATACCCAGATGGAGCGTTGGAGCTTCAACCTGCAAATTTACTTTCTAAATAGCAGGTACCGTCAGATTTTAAAGATACGGGAGGCTGGTAAAAAGGTCATTCAAGACAGGACTATTTATGAAGATGCCCATATTTTTGCACCCAATTTACATGCTATGGGTTTGATGACCAATAGGGATTTTAAAAATTATAAAAGTCTTTTTGAATTGATGGAAAGCTTGGTCCAACCACCAGACCTTTTGATTTACCTTAGAAGTTCCATCCCGAATTTGGTTAGCCAAATTCATAAAAGGGGCCGCGAATACGAAAACAGCATCTCCATTGATTATTTAAGCCGCTTAAATGAGCGATACGAAGCCTGGGTGAATACCTATGAGAAGGGCAGTCTTTTAGTTATTGATGTGGATCAATTGGATTTTGTTGACAACCCAGAGCATTTGGGGGAAGTCATCAATAAAATTGACGCAGAATTGCATGGGTTGTTCTAGAACAAATACATTTTATTGAGTTTGTTATTATATATCCATTTACTATTCAATAAATTCTTTCATTAAAACAAAAAACCACGCCAATGGCGTGGTTTTTTGTTTTAAATCTATCTTTCGTTTATTCAATCTTGATGGATTGATTGTGCGCTTCAACAGCAGCTTTAACCTCTTCTTCAGTTGCTCCAGTAAACTCCTTTACATCTTCAGAAACAATAGCACCATTTTCCTCCACAATTGTAGTCACCACAGCTTTATACATACCGTCTTCGGTAGAAGTCATTTGTACACGAATTTGTTGCTCAGCTTTTTTTGAAACTACTTCCATTGCCACCTTATCTTCATTATAAGAAGTCATGGCATCAGCACTAATGGCTATACTAGGCGCAATGACCAAAGCCACAACGGACATTAGCTTCAATAAAATGTTCAATGAAGGTCCAGAAGTATCTTTAAATGGATCGCCGACCGTATCACCTACAACAGCAGCTTTATGGGCATCTGTTCCCTTACGGCCTTCAGACTCAATCATTTTTTTGGCATTATCCCATGCCCCACCGGCGTTTGACTGGAAAATAGCCATTAATACACCTGCCGATGTAACACCTGCCAATAGACCACCCAACATTTCGGCACCGCCTATAAAACCAACTGCTACAGGAACAGCGATGGCCAAAAGACCAGGCAGTACCATCTCTTTAATGGAGGCTTTGGTTGAAATATCAACACATTTGTCATATTCTGCATAACCATCGGCTGCATCAAAAATCTCTCTTTGCTTTGGCGTAGCTTTTGACATATCAGAATCTACAGCCCTCATCACTTCAAGAGCGGCCTTCAATTGTGGTATATCCCTAAACTGTCTCCTTACTTCTTCAATCATCGCCATGGCGGCACGGCCTACAGCATTCATGGAAAGGGCTGAAAATACAAAAGGAAGCATGGCACCTACCAAAAGACCGGCCATTACTTTAGGTTGTGAAACATCAATGGAAGTAACGTTTGCCACTTTCATAAAAGCCGCAAATAGAGCCAATGCCGTCAAAGCGGCAGAAGCGATGGCAAATCCTTTACCAATAGCAGCTGTTGTATTACCAACCGCATCCAACTTATCAGTACGCTCACGAACCTCACTTGGTAATTCGGCCATCTCGGCAATACCACCAGCGTTGTCAGATATTGGTCCGTAGGCATCAACTGCCAACTGTATACCAGTATTGGCCAACATACCTACCGCAGCAATGGCGATACCATAAAGTCCCGCAAAATGGTGTGAAACTAAAATCGCTATGGCTATCAATAAAATAGGAATCATGGTTGACATCATACCCACACCTAAACCAGCGATGATATTGGTTGCAGCTCCTGTCTCTGACTGGCGTACAATTGAGGTAACAGGCTTGGTACCCGTACCCGTATAATATTCAGTAATCTTACCTACACCCAGGCCAGCAATGAGCCCAGCCAATGTGGCGTAGAAAATTCCGTTGGCTCCAAAAGGTAACCCTTCAACAGACTCAGGAATCATTGCAGTAATTATAAAATAAGAAGCACCTACCATTAAAACAGCAGAGCCAATTTCACCAATATTTAATGCTGTTTGCGGATTTCCGCCATCTTTAACTTTCACAAAGAAAGTTCCGATGATGGACATAATGATACCAACAGCAGCCAATACCAAAGGAAGATAGACAGCGCCTAAACCATTAAAATCTGGTGTGATGATAAAAGCACCCAATACCATTGTACCAATGATGGAACCCACATATGATTCAAATAAATCCGCACCCATACCTGCAACATCACCTACATTGTCTCCAACATTATCCGCAATAGTTGCGGGATTCAATGGGTGATCCTCTGGAATACCTGCCTCAACTTTACCAACTAGGTCAGCTCCAACATCGGCAGCCTTAGTATAAATACCACCACCCACACGAGCGAAAAGTGCAATGGATGAAGCACCCAGTGAAAAACCAGATAATACATTCAAAACCAACCCTA
>JABDND010000164.1 GCA_013001145.1 Croceitalea sp.
GCATTGAAAACCTCCCATATTTTCATCGGTTTGGTCGGCCAACGCCAATACGCCCTGAACATTTTGTGGTCGTGTTTCAGGGTCATAATCCCAATGTATGAATCCCTTTTTGTCAACGCCGGGAGGTAACGGAAAATTCAAATTTGCCCGATCGATGGTCACCCAAAGCTTTTCCGTGCCCCATACATCAACAAAAGCATCATATACACGTTGGGTTTGCCGATTGTTCCAAAGGTGTTGGTGGTTGTATACCTCAACCATACCTGTGCCAGTCAACTCTTTCATTTTCATTTCGGCCCTTGGAGGAGCATACCACGTTTGTGGGTCATTGGGGTCCTTTTCATCAAACTCCCATATAAAATTGGCGGTGGCCTTGGCCTGTGCCTTTGGAACGGCATTTTTGACAACTATATAGCCATTATGTACCCAAAACTTCCAATCTTCTTCAGAAAGTACTCGCAGGGGTTGGCCATTTGAACGGTCATTTAGTTTTTGGCTACTACTGGTCGCCGTAGAAGGATTACCAGGTATTTCTTCATGTGCCTTATTGGCCATCTCAAGTTTTGCATCTTTCTGCATACTACTATGTTTTAATATTTTCAATCCAAATTTAAGGGTGACATAATCTTTGTTCCACCTTGATATTGATCAAAATTTGAACTATATTGATATTTTAATGATTAATTGAGTTATAATATGATAATTTAATGAAAATTCAGCTTGAAAATATCCAGCCCGATGCCAAAAGCTCGTTTCGATTATTACATGATCCAAAGTTGAATGATTTGTTCTTTTGGCACTTTCATCCCGAATATGAACTGGTGTATATAGAAGGTGCTAACGGCACGCGCCATGTTGGAAAACATATTTCGACCTTTTATAACAATGACTTGGTTTTAATTGGTTCCAATATTCCCCATTTAAATTTTGACTACGGCATAAAAACAGCATATAGAAAGGAAGTACTGCACATAAGTGAACCTTTTAAGGAGCAAATTTTTAAACAGGTACAAGAGCTGTCAAGCATACATAGATTATTTGAAATATCACAGTATGGCATTGCTTTTACCGGCCGCACCAAGGAGGAAGTTGGCCAACAGATGAAAAATTTACATACACTGAACGCCTTTGACCAATTCATAGCGGTAATTAGAATATTACGGACCCTTGCTTTGAGTACAGAGTTTGAGCTTTTACATAAACAACCCGTTCACAACCCCGGCAATAAAAAGCAGCAGGCCCGATTACAAAAAGTATATTCTTTTATTGATGAGCACTACGCGCGTAAAATTACGCTGGTCGAGGTAGCCAAATTGGTCAATCTTAGTAAAGAGGCTTTCTGCCGGTATTTTAAAACACATACGGGCAATACGTTCACTGGCTTTTTGAACCAATACCGCATTACACAGGCCAAAAGACATATACTTTCAGGGAAAAATGTAGGTGAGGCCTGCTATGCCAGCGGCTTTGAAAGCTTGTCATATTTTAATAGAACCTTTAAGAAAGTAAGTGGTGAAAATCCTTCGAGCTTTAAGAACAAACAGCTAGCACCAAAAAAGAACCGCCCCTAGCGCTTTGCTTTGGGGCGGTTCTTAACTAAATAACCAACCAAAAAATTGTTTATAGCCTATGGCTATGGTCTTTTTTATTTCTTTCGTTTGCGGCTAACATGCATAACCTTGTTATTGGTTTTCACACGTTTTTTACCCGAAACGTTTTCTGTCTTTAAGATTGAGTTCAACCCCAGCCCACGGAACTCATAAACGGTTTCTGTTGCCACATGGTAGAGTTCTATAGTGCCGTCATTGATAACGTAGAGCTCAAAGTAATCATTGCCCATAAAGTCATAATCGAGTGTTAAAGTTTTGAGCGTTTCATCGTTTACCACGTCATATACTTCAAAATCCCCTTCATAATCCCATTGAATGTTCTGCAATGGAGTACCCACTGGGTCAACAGAAGACTTAAAATAGCCTCCATTGGTCGTGCCGAACTGCAAAAAGTTTTCATTATCGAACTCATTGACCGCCCCATTATCACTGGTAAAAGACTTTTCCCAAACGGTATACTCTTCCAAAAGCAAATGAATGTTCTCGTAAAACAAGCGATCATAATCAAAATTACCTCTTTGATAGCCCCTTAGAACATAACGTGTATTCAATCTAGGCGAATAGAGTTCAATGGTGCCGTCATCTATAATATAGATTTCAAAATCCCAAAGCCCATCAATAACATGGTCAATGGCCACTGCGCCATTATACGTGGAATAACTGCCCACATCAATGCCCAAGCCATTTCCGGTTTTGCCTATACCTACAATATTGTTATTGGCATACACCACGCCACGATTAAAAGAGACGGTAAACGCTTGCTGTAAAAACGGGATCTCGGCTCGGCCGTCACTTGCATTGATATCAACATACCAAAGATCGTAAGATTGCAGTACCAAATCGGTATTCACTGGTGAGGCTACAATAAAATCATCTTCAAAAATCACTTCAGTATAGCAAGAACTGGCTAAAAGAGATAAGCCTAAAAGTGCGAATAGTAGTTTTCTTGATTTCATATGCTCTGGTTTTATTGTTCAACTTATAGAAACCAATCTCCATGCCAAGTTTTGTAACCCATTGATATTCAATTAATAATATATGCAGATTGAAATTACATACCTTTGAAAACGGAATAAAAAAAGAACGACAATTTGAAATTTGCAGTATTGGGAGGGGGAAGTTGGGCCACGGCCATTGTTAAAATGCTGACCGAAAACTTGGACACAGTTCATTGGTATATGCGCAATGAAGCCGCCATTGCCCATATTAAAAGTGAAGGGCACAACCCGAACTACTTAAGTTCGGTAGAATTAAAGACCGATTCGCTTTTTTTGACAGCGTCCATCAATGAAGCTGTAGCAGCTTGCGATTATCTCATTTTTGCCATTCCTTCTGCATTTTTGGAAACCGAACTTCAAAATCTGACCGTATCGCTTCATGACAAAATAATTTTCTCGGCTATCAAGGGAATAGTACCCGAGACCGGCCTTATTGTTGGAGAGCATTTTCATGAAAAATACAAGGTGCCCCTTAAAAACATTGGGGTAATTACCGGACCGTGCCATGCGGAGGAAGTGGCCCTTGAGCGACTATCGTACTTGACCCTCGCCTGTGCCGATGATAAAAAGGCAGAACTCATGGCCGACCATTTAAAAAGCCATTATATACGAACCAAAATTTCAGATGATATAATTGGTACCGAATATGCCGCCATGCTCAAAAACATATATGCCATAGCGGCCGGCATAGCCCATGGCCTTGGTTACGGCGATAATTTTCAAAGTGTATTGATGAGCAATGCCATCCGCGAAATGAAACGGTTTATTGGCAGGGTTCATAAAATGAAGCGCAACATCAACAATTCGGCCTACTTGGGCGATTTATTGGTGACGGGCTATTCTACCTTTAGTCGAAATCGATTGTTTGGCAATATGATCGGCAAAGGATATACGGTAAAGAGCGCCATGATGGAAATGAACATGGTGGCCGAAGGTTATTATGCCACGAAAAGCGCCCATTTGATCAATCAGAAGCACAAGAAAAAGTCTAAAACCCCCATTATTAATGCGGTGTATGAAATTTTATATGAGGGTAAAGATGCCAAAAGAACGTTTAAAAAGTTGACCGAGAAGTTGGATTAGGCCCGATCCAGTGAAAAATTGGAATGAATTTCCAGTTCTTGCTCCATCTTTTCTTTAAAGGCTAAAATTTGCGCATCATCATAGCCAAAGGCCTTTTTAAGATCAGCCAATAACGGCTCTAAATACTTACGAACACTATCAATATTAAAATACAGCCTTCCCGTTCTACGAATAAAAAAGTCCATGGGGTTCATCACCATTTCATGGGCAATGCCAAATTGCAGTTCGGCACGTATAAGTCTCAAATAGGCATCTTTATCGTCAAAGCTTTTGTACAGCTCTAAAATCTGCTCGGTCTGTTTACCGTAGTTGGTGACCAAGAACCAGGCATCATATTCGGTAAAGCCGTCTTTCTTCATTCGTGCAAAGACCTCTCCAATATACTTTTTAACGTGCTTGAACTTTTTAAAATCGCTTCCACAGAGTGGAATTTTATCGGTAATACAGGGTTTTACAGATTCACCTTCTTCTTCCATGTGTTTGGTTATACGGTTCACCACCCGCTCGGCCATTTTTCGATACCCTGTTAATTTACCCCCGGCAATACTGATAAGCCCGGTGTCTGAAGTAAAAATTTCATCTTTGCGGGAAAGTTCAGAGGCCGATTTTCCCTCTTCATGAATAAGCGGTCGCACACCTGCCCATGACGAAATGATATCATCCAATTCTAAAGTAATTTTCGGGAACATATTATTGACCGCCGAGATCAAGTATATAGCATCGGCCAAATCGGTACGAATATCATCTTTATCCAACGTATAATTGGTATCCGTTGTGCCCACATAGGTAATTTTGCCCCTGGGAATGGCAAACATCATTCGCCCGTCGGGTACATCAAAATACACCGACTGTTTCACTGGTAGTTTCTCATACGGAAACACGAGGTGTACGCCTTTTGTCAAATGCAATCGCTTTCCCTTTTTAGAGTTATTGGTACTTCGCAACTCATCTACCCACGGGCCTGCCGCACTGATGATATGTTTTGACTGTATTTCAAATTTTTCGCCGCTCACTTCATCTTGCACAACGACTCCCGAAACTTTTTCATCCTTATAAAGAAAATCGGCCACCTTGGCATAGTTCAGTGCCAAAGCCCCGTATGCCAAACTGGTTTTGATGTTTTCAATGGTCAAACGGGCATCGTCTGTTCTGTATTCGGCATAGTAACCCGCGCCATTCAATATTTTTTTGGGCAATAACGGTTCTAATTTTAAGGCCTCTTTCTTATCGAGCATTTGGCGTTTATCATCGCCAGATACTTGGGCCAGAATATCATAAACCTTTAGACCTATGGAGGTAAGCCATTTGCCATACGAACCCCCTTCAATCAATGGCAAAAGCATTTTTTCGGGCAATACCAAGTGTGGGGCCAGTTTATGGACAATTGCCCTCTCGGAGCCCACTTCTTTGACCAGCCAAAAATCAAATTGTTTTAAATATCTAAGACCCCCATGTATCAATTTGGTAGATTTGCTACTCGTGCCAGATGCAAAATCTCCTTTTTCCAACAATGCCACTTTAAGTCCGCGTGAAGCGGCATCAAGGGCAATGCCCCCACCAGTGATTCCCCCTCCAATAACCACTAAATCAAAAGAGGTAGAAGAAAGTTTTTTTACGGTTTGTTCACGATCGATATTGGAAAATTTTATGGGTTCTTTCATAGCAAAGGAATTTTTTACGATTAAATATAAATCAACTGACCAGGTATACCAACAACTGACGGTTATGCTTTTGTAAACTCGTACTCACGTTCTACCCTACATACACGCACCTTGTACCATGTATACCAATCTGTAATTCCTTTTTTCTGTGCTACTTGATGGTCAATTTGGGCTTTCCAATTGGCGATGGCCTCCAAGCTGGCCCAATAGCTTACCGATATTCCTAATGTATCCCTTGCACTTTCAAAATCAAGAAAGCCATTTTGTTCGCGTGCCAATTGTTCCATTTTCATGGCCATCTGGGCATACCCATTGTCACCAGCGGTTCGTTTGTTGGTAAAAATTACGGCGTAATAGGGTTTGCTCACTTCCATTACTTTATATATTCTTTATTTAAAAAATATTCTACAATGGCCTCTTTCATAAGCACGGTTTGTTCCCCAGCTTTTAGCGGTGGTAATTCTTCCTTGACAGTATAATGTGGCCATCCTTCTTCATCAAAATAATCAAATTCGTAGTACCCATAAGGCTCCAACAAACGGCAAATGGCGATATGCATCAAATTGACTTTTTCGTCCTTCTTGTATGATTTTTGATATTGCCCTAATTCTTGAACGCCCACCAAATAGATTATGGCGTCCAGCTCCAGTGGGTCGCCATCCGAAAATTTGGCCGAAAGTTTCGCTACCAAAATATCCCATCTTTCCTTTAAAACAATATCCCTCGCCATAGTTTTTAGTGAAATTCAAAGGTACAAATCAATACACTATATTTGTTTGCAACACAGGCATCAATGAGTTTTTTAGATATTGTTTTGGGCATTTTACTGGTTTGGGGGCTTTATAAAGGCTTTGTGAACGGTTTGTTTGTTGAATTGGCGTCATTGGTGGCCTTGATTGCCGGTATTATTGGAGCCATCCACTTTTCATACATTGCAGGTGACTACCTCTCTTTAAATATGGATTGGAATGAGCGCTATATTAAAATTGCTTCATTCTTAATTACTTTCATTGCCATTGTGCTCATTGTTCATTTTGCCGGTAAGTTATTGACCAAGATTGCCGATTTTGCCATGTTGGGCATTCTGAACAAGATTGCCGGTGGTATTTTTGGTGCTTTAAAGGTTGCCGTTATTCTTGGGGCGCTGCTCATCTTTTTTGAAAGGGCCACAGCTTCATTGAACTTTATCAATGAAGAAACCAAAGTGGATTCCATTCTTTATACCCCGGTCCGTGATATAGGCGCTTTTGTCTTTAGCAAGGTGTTCAAGGAGGCCCCAGCCGAAACAAGCACAATTTAATGCCTTATTTACCAATGGACGATGGTTTTGGACCTTTGCTCGCAAAAGGTGTTTTTCTACTTCCGTTCAAATGAAATAAGTTTCCGACAATAGGTCAAAATTTACATGAAATGCCTATTTTTTCCGATGAAATAATTAGCGCTGTTTGTCGATAAGCCCTTATATGGCCTTATATTGCAGCTCAACGAAAAAATTGGTTCCCTCAAAGAGAATTCGATGGCCTTGGGTGCCTTCGGTACTACATTAGCAGAGCAAAAGAGAAATAAAATCTCCTAGTCCCGAATCTAAAAATAGTACCATGAAACTACAAAACACACTTTTAATTTTAATGATGGCCATAATGGCTTCTTGCAGCACTGAATCCATTGAACAAACAGAGACCCTGTTTGAAAATGAGACTACCGAAGTTGAAGAGGTGGCATTAACGATGACCGCATCGGAAAACGCACTGTTTGATTTGGTAAACGACTACCGTGACAATCTTGGTCTTTCAAAATTGGATTTTAGCGGTGAAGCTTTAAAATATGCAAAAGGACATAATGAGTACATGATCAAGGCGGGCGAATTGAGCCATGCCAATTTTAGTGATCGTGCCTCGAAATTGGCCAAAGAAACGCAAGCTACTTTTGTAGCGGAGAACGTAGCCAAAAACTATCCTAAAATTGAAATGGCTCTTGAGGGTTGGATTGAAAGTCCCGCTCACCAAAAAACATTAGTGGGTGATTTTACCCATACAGGCATCAGTATTACCGAAGATGCCCAAGGCAATGCTTATTACACCCAAATATTCTATAAAAAATAAAAATTTAGATTCGAGTTTCATAGTTAAGTGTTTTTACATTAGTATTTTAATGGTTCATAAAAAGGTCTGTTTTACCACAGGCCTTTTTTCTTTGTTATCTTTTGCTAACTGAATTTTGTAACTTTCAGAAAAAAGTAATGTCCATTCCAGCTCCTTTTAACTTGCATCAATGGATTGAGGAAAACCGCGATTTGCTCAAACCCCCAGTGGGCAATAAAAATTTATATAAAGATTCGGGTGATTATATTGTAATGATCGTCGCAGGTCCCAACGCAAGAAAAGATTATCATTATAACGAAACCGAAGAACTTTTTTACCAATTGGAAGGTCATATTGAGGTCCATGTGCAAGAAGATGGCCAAAAAAAGACCATGAAATTAGGTCCTGGTGATATGTACCTTCACCCGGCCAAGGTGCCCCACTCCCCGGTTAGGCATAAAGGATCCATTGGACTGGTTATTGAACGCAAGCGTGCACATATGAACGTCGATGATGGCCTACTTTGGTTCTGCGAACATTGCAATCACAAATTATACGAAGCGTACTTTACCTTACATGATATTGAAAAGGATTTTCTAAAACATTTTGAACATTTTTATGGCTCAAAAAACTTGCGCACCTGCGAGAATTGTGGCACAATCATGCCTGTTGATGAACGCTTTATTGCAAAAGAATAACTGATGACATTGGTAACCGATATCGTAATAGCAATAGTGGCTTTACTGCACCTATATTTTCTTTGGTTGGAGATGTTTGTTTGGACCACCAAAGCAAAAAAAGTATTTAAAAATTTTCCGAAAGACTTGTTTGAACCCACTAAAGCCATGGCTGCCAACCAAGGTCTGTACAATGGTTTTTTGGCGGCAGGTCTTATTTGGTCATTGCTCATTGCCGACCCCCTTTGGCAAATCTATGTGGGCATCTTCTTTTTAAGCTGTGTTTTTATCGCTGGGGCCTATGGGGC
>JABDND010000193.1 GCA_013001145.1 Croceitalea sp.
ATTGTGCGGTTATGTGATTGGTTTGGCATACGACAAATCATATGTTCAGAGCATTCGGTAGATAGTTTTAACCCTAAGGTAGTGCAGGCTACAATGGGCTCATTGGCACGTGTGAAAATATCATATCAAGATTTAAAGGATTTTGTAGAGCAAAGCGGTTTACCGGTTTATGGCGCTTTTATGGATGGAGAATCTATCTATAGCAAAGCGTTGCCAAAGACGGGTATTTTGGTCATGGGCAACGAAGCCAAAGGAATTTCAAACGAGATTTTTCAAATGGTAACAGAGAAGATTAGTATTCCGCACTATGGTAATATGGTGACTGAAAGCCTAAATGTAGCAACGGCAACAGCTATTTTACTCAGTGAAATTCGGAGAGAACACCTATAGGTGCAGGGGCGCTGGTATAAAAGAAATCAAAAGTTAGAAATTATTCAAAGATGAGGTTGACAAATATACCACGGGTCCTCATGGCAGCTATATTTCCCGTCCAGGGACTATTGGGGTCATTGTCTGGTACCAATTCATCGTTTATGGCAAAAACACCCCTTATGGTTGGTGTGCACTTAAAATATTCTGTATAAAAGTCTATGCCAAAACCAAGTTCGTAGCCATAAACATTTTTTTTCATACGAAATTCACCGCTACTGTTATCATCTAAACTATCTTCCTTGGCGCCTAAATTGAGGGCAGTGTAGGCTCCGCCTATTATGAAAGGTTTGATGTTTTTATATCTTCTTGTGCTTATTTTGAGCAATAGCGGAAACCTAATGTAAGTGGATTGCACTTCGCGAAGGGCATCTATTTCATTGGTAAAACCAGGAAAGCCAAGGTTTCGTTGATTGTATAATAGGCCAGGTTCAAAACGTACGTCTAAAAATTCATTGATACGTACTTCGGTCAATACTCCAACGTTAAAACCAAAACTTTTTTCAACTAGAATATCCTGTCCAATATCATTTTTATATTCAAATTGAAAATCATATTGATTAAAGCCCAAATAATATCCAAAATTAATCAGTTTTTTGTCTTCATTTTGAATATTGATAATGGGGTCCTTACCAAATTGGGCTATAAGGTCATCACATGCCAAAATAGTTATGGCAAGCAGTAATAGGACATTTTTCATTCAATTATTTTGTAGCTACATATATAGTCGCGACCCCAAATGTTTGCGGTCTGTTCTCTATACCTATAAACCCTATTTTGTGCAAAATATTGTTGAATGCTTCGCCATATGGAAATACAGCTGCTGAGTCAGATAAATAGGAATAGGCAGACCTGTCTTTTGAAAACAATTTGCCTATGTTTGGCAATATATACTTGGTGTAGATCTTATACCCTTGTTTAAAGGGAAATTTTGTGGGGACCGATGTTTCAAGAACCGCAAAAATACCCCCAGGTTTCAAAACGCGTAATATTTCACTGAGTCCCTTATCAAGATTCTCAAAATTGCGAACACCAAAAGCCACCGTGATTGCGTCAAAATGATTATCATCAAAAGGTAAATTTTCACTGTCACCGACCAACATCTCGATGATGTTTTCCAAGGTTTTGGCCTTTATTTTTTGTTTTCCCACTTCAAGCATACCTTGTGAAATGTCAAGACCAATAATTTTGTCGGCTCCGGTCGCCACCATGTTAATGGCCAAATCACCCGTCCCTGTGGCAATATCAAGAATATTTTTTGGATTCTTAGCAGCGACCAGTCTAACCACCCTCTTTCGCCACTTCACATCAATACCCAAAGAAATGACCCTATTAAGGCCATCATAATCCTTAGAGATGGTGTCGAACATTTTTGTGACCTGTTCTTTTTTGCCCATTTCAGAATCTTTATAGGGCTTCACAATTTTTGACATGTGCAATTTTTGCGCAAAGATACAATATGAGGCATTAGTCTTCATTAGCAGATTTGTGCAGAATAAATTGCTTAATTTTGCGCCAAGAAAATTTAAAACATTCATGGGAACAAGTCAATTAAAGACAGACCCAAACAATCCTTCCGAAAAAGATTTTTGTTATAAACTACAGTTGAGGTAATGAAGATAATCATTGCAGGAGCAGGTGAAGTTGGTTTTCATTTGGCTAAGTTATTATCATATGAGGCTCAAGAGATTACCTTGATAGATAATGACAAGGAGCGATTGGCGTATGCCGATAATCATCTTGACATACGGGTGCTCAAGGGTGATGCCACTTCTATTGAGGTCTTGCAGGATGCCAAAGTATCCTCTTCAGATATGGTCATAGGGGTAACTTCATCTGAAACAACAAACCTTACCCTATGCTTACTTGCCAAGCAGTTGGGTAGTAAAAAAACCATAGCCCGAATTTCTAATACAGAGTTTGTCGATTTTAAAGATTTGATAAAATTTGATGAGTTGGGCATAGACGAATTGATATCACCAGAGGAGCTGGCCGCTGCGGAGATACAGTTGCTTTTAAATCAATCCGCTTTTAATGATACTTATGAATTTGAGGGTGGATTGCTGACCATGGTTGGTGTTTTTTTACCAAAAACCGCCGCTTTTGTGGGCAAAACAGTAAAAGAAGCCGCGACCATTTTTCCTGAACTCCATTTTATTCCCATTGCGCTACAGCGATCAGGCACACAATATACTTTGATACCAAGGGGCGATACAGTCTTTAAGGAAGGGGATCAAGTTTACTTTGTCACTTCGGCCGGCGGGGTTGATGATCTTTATAAATTGTCTGGTGTTAGAAAGAAGGAGATAAAAAACGTAATGATTCTTGGTGGAAGCAAGGTGGGTTTTAAGACAGCCCGTGACCTTTGCAACAAAAAGTTCAATGTTAAACTAATTGAACAGAACAAAGAGAAAGCCTTTGAGATTGCCGATGATCTTCCCAACGCCCTTGTCATTAATGGCGACGGGCGCAATGTTGAATTGTTGGATGAGGAAAGTCTTGAATCAATGGATGCGTTTATCGCTGTGACGGGCAATTCGGAAACCAATATCATGTCTTGTTTGGTCGCTAAATCAAAGAATATTAAAAAGACCATTGCCCTAGTGGAAAACATGGATTATTTTCAATTGTCACATTCCATTGGTATTGACACTCTGATCAATAAAAAATTATTGGCAGCCAATAACATTTTCAGATACATTCGCAAAGGAGAGGTAATCGCCTTGACCCGTTTGAACAATCTTAATGTAGAGATATTGGAGTTTGAGGTTAAAGCAACATCTGCCGTTAGTGGAGAATTGGTAAAAGAACTCGATTTTCCACGCGAGGCAATCATTGGGGGTGTCATAAGAAATGGTAAAGGCATAATCGCACTTGGTGATTTTAAAATAGCCCAAGGTGATAAGGTGGTCGTTTGTAGTTTGCCCAAGGCCATACCCAGAATAGAAAAGCTCTTTTTATAATGTGGCTCAACTTTAGAATCATTATTCACATTATGGGGCTCTTGATGCTCTGCAATGGCTCGTTTATGCTGGTGGCGGCGTTTGTAAGCGGTTGGTATCAAGACGGGGCTACCCTTTCCATAACCATGGCGGCCATAGTGACCATGCTTGTTGGGGTAATGGCCATGTTCTATACAAGGGGCCATCGTAAAGAGGTTAATCGCAAAGAGGGATATATTATCGTAACCTTTGGTTGGTTGATCATGTCAATATCCGGGGTTTTACCATACATCTTTTCTGGAGCCATACCTACCTTGACCAATGCTTTTTTTGAAACAATATCTGGGTATACCACCACAGGAGCCTCTATTTTAGATGATATAGAATCGTTGCCAGAAGGTATTTTGTTTTGGCGCAGTCTTACCCATTGGATAGGGGGCATGGGTATCATTGTGTTGGCAATTGCCATACTGCCGCTTTTGGGCATAGGAGGCATGCAACTGTTCGCTGCTGAAGCTCCGGGCCCGGGCGGCGATAAATTACATCCGAGAATTACAGATACTGCCAAAAGACTTTGGTTGATTTATCTAGGTTATACCGTAGCGGAAACAATACTTTTAAAGGTAGCCGGAATGTCATTCTTCGATGCTGCCAATCATGCTTTGGCCACTTTGTCCACAGGTGGCTTTTCAACCAAAAATGCTAGTTTGGCATTTTGGAACGATCAGCCTTTGATACAATATATAGTCATTTTTTTTATGATCTTGGCCGGCAGTAACTTCGTATTGAGCTTTTTCGCCTTTACAGGAAAGGTACAACGAGTCATAAGGGATGAAGAATTCAAGGTTTATGGCATATTATTGGCCACATTTACATTGATATCGTCACTTATTATCTATTTTTTTGCAGAAGTTCCGACCTCAGAATACCATCCAATGGTATTGGGTGATGTCGAAAGCTCATTTAGGCATTCACTTTTTCAAGTGGTTGCCGTGGTGACCACAACAGGTTTTGTGACGGCAGATTTCACCAATTGGACACCTTTCTTGACCATATTGTTCTTTGGTTTGATGTTTTTGGGTGGATCAGCGGGATCTACTGCCGGTGGAATCAAAGTCGTTAGGCATTTGCTGATTATAAAAAATGGGATATTGGAATTTAAAAGAACATTGCATGCCAACGCCATTATACCAGTGCGTTACAACAACAAAACAGTTTCCGAGCATATTGTTTATAATATAATTGGATTTTTCGTGCTCTATATGCTGCTATTTATAATTGGCGCTTTAGTGTTGGGCTTTTTAGGGCTTGATTTCATCTCGGCCATTGGAGGTGCCGCCTCGTCATTGGGCAATGTAGGCCCTGCCTTTGGAGACTTAAGTCCTTTGAGCAATTATAACAGTTTGCCCGATCTGGGCAAATGGTGGTGCGGCTTTCTGATGCTTCTGGGCAGGTTGGAACTCTTTACTGTATTGATACTGCTCACTCCATACTTTTGGAAAAGAATCTAAAACAATCTTTTCAAAAAATAATTATTCACCTGCCGACCATTCACGGTTCTCTAAGATAAAACCTTTGAGATACGTGCAATTGCCTCACGTAGTTCTGCTTCGGAGGCTGCGTATGAAATTCGAATACAATTGGGATTACCAAAAGCTTCTCCGGTAACGGTTGCAACGTTGGCTTTTTCCAAAAGATATAGTGCCAAGTCTGAAGCGTTGTTAATGGTGAATCCTTGTAACGTTTTACCAAATAGTTCAGAAACGTCTGGAAACACATAGAATGCCCCTTCAGGTACATTTAATTTGAATCCATTTACATTGCCCAATAACTCCAATACCAAGTCGCGACGTTTATGAAATTCATCGATCATAAACTGTATTTTGCTCACAGGTGCCTCCAAGGCGGTTATTACAGCTCGTTGTGCTATGGCATTGGCACCACTGGTCACTTGGCCTTGTAGTTTGGTGCAGCCTTTGGCAATCCATTCCGGAGCACCTATGTACCCAATTCTCCAACCGGTCATGGCAAATGCTTTTGAAACACCATTCACAGTCACTGTGCGATCATACATTCCGTCAATAGCGGCTATACTTACATGGCCACCAGCAAAATTTATGTGCTCATAAATTTCATCGGAAACCACATAAATATTGGGATGCTTTTTTAAGACTTCGGCCAGCCCTTCCAATTCTTCTTGGCCATAGACCGAACCGCTTGGATTGCAGGGTGAACTAAACCAAATCATTTTGGTCTTGGGTGTAATGGCCGCCTCCAACTGCTCGGGGGTCATCTTAAAGTCTGTTTTTATACTTGTGGGAACTTCAACTGGAACCGCTTCTGCCAATTTTACGATATCACTGTAACTAACCCAATAAGGTGCGGGCAAAATTACTTCATCACCAGGATTCAAAACCACCATGGCAACATTGAACAATGATTGTTTTGCACCTGTGGAGACCACTATTTGGCTGGGTTTATAATCTAAAGCGTTGTCGCGTTTGAATTTTGTCGCTATGGCCGTCTTCAATTCGGCATAACCGTCTACGGGCGTATAACTGCTATAATTGTCATCTATGGCTTGTTTGGCCGATTCTTTTATAAAGTCTGGAATGTTGAAATCGGGTTCACCCAAACTCAATCCTATGATATCTTTCCCTTCATTTCTCAATTCACGGGCTTTTGCGGCCATGGCCAAGGTAGCCGATGTGGACATATTCTTAATCCTATCGGACAAATGATCGCTCATGTTGGTCTTCAGTTAGTTAGTATTGTAATGCGGGCTCCTTGCCCAATTCTTTCAAATGTTTGAAGTGCGAAATTATGGCTTTTCGGGTAGTTTTATACTCATTATACGGTAAATTGAATTCCCGTGCCGTTTGTTTCACAATTTTTGAAATTTTTGTGTAATGTACATGGCTAATATTAGGAAAGATATGATGCTCCACTTGGTGGTTCAAACCACCGGTGAACCAATTGATGATTTTGTTCTTGGTACCGAAATTAACTGTGGTGAACAGTTGGTGAATGGCCCATGTATTTTTCATGGTGCCACTTTCATCGGGTAAAGGTGTTTGGGCTTCATCTATGATGTGGGCCAATTGAAAGACCACACTCAAAATTACACCTGCCACATAATGCATAATAAAGAAACCAAGCAAAACTTGCCACCAGGCAATGTTCACAAGCAACAATGGAAGTACGATCCAAATGGTGATATAAAGAGCCTTTGTAATGACCAATGTGCTCCAATTAATCACCGGACTTGGTAATTTGCCATATGACAATTTGCGCTTCATGTACCGATACATTTGTTGAAAATCAGTGGTGATGGCCCAATTAAAAGTTAAGAGGCCATACAGGAAAATCGAATAGAAATGCTGGAATCTGTGGTGCTTTTTCCACTCTGCATGCTTTGAAAAACGGAGTACACGACCAGCTTCCATATCTTCATCATGTTCGTGGATATTGGTATATGTATGATGTAGAACATTGTGTTGAACTTGCCAATTGTAAACATTGCCGGCGAGTATATAAATACTGCTGCCCATAATCTTATTGACCCATTTTTTATTGGAATAAGAGCCATGGTTGCCATCATGCATTACATTCATGCCAACACCTGCCATGCCTACACCCATTGTAATCGAAAGCAGGATATAAGCCCAAAAGGGTAAATTCAAGGTTAAGATCAAAAAATATGGTGTTAGAAAAAGAGCAAACATCACTATGGTTTTCAAGTGTAGTCTCCAGTTACCGGTTTTTTTGATTTTATTTTCGTTGAAGTATTGATTGACTCTTTTGTTCAGGGTTCTAAAGAATTGGGCTGAATCTTTTCGGGAGAAGCGGATGGTTTCTTTATCCATAAAAATAATTTTTTGTAAAGTTAACTATAAAGGTTTATCAATATAGTTAGTATAATGTGAAAACGTTTTGAAGATAGCAAAAGTATTACTTTTGTCGAATTTAACAGGTATTTGATGAACGCTGAAATCATCTTTAAATATTTTACGACGCTCACCCCAGAGCAAAAGCTGCAATTTGAACAATTGGAAGCATTTTATCAAGATTGGAATCAAAAAATAAATGTTGTTTCAAGAAAAGATATTGATGAACTATATCTACGCCATGTGTTGCATTCATTGGGTATAGCCAAAATTCAAACTTTTAACGAGGGTGCAGCGATATTGGACGTTGGTACGGGAGGTGGTTTTCCTGGAATCCCGTTGGCCATTCTTTTTCCCGAAACCAATTTTACTATGGTCGATGCCATTGGCAAAAAAATAAAAGTGGTACATGAGGTCATTGAAGGTCTACAACTTCAAAATGCACGGGCGATTCATACAAGGGTAGAAGATTTGCCGGGAAAGTTTGATTTTATTATTAGCCGAGCTGTTGCGGCTATGCCCACCTTTGTGCATTGGACCAAGGGTAAAGTGAAAAAAGACAATGCCCATGCCCGCAAAAATGGTATACTTTACTTAAAAGGAGGAAATCTTACCGAAGAATTGGCCAATTACCGAACAGCCCAAATCTTTGAATTACAAGACTACTTTGAAGAGCCATTTTTTGAGACTAAAAAGGTGGTATACTTACCTCAAAAAGCAAGGACTTATTAGGTGTAATAGGTGATAAAATATACGGTGCGACACTTACTTGCGTAGCGTTTAAGAAATTTCCAAGACTTTTCTCTCATCTGCGCTATCGTTCCCATTAAATGGTTTATTTCTGTCATCATTATTGGATTTAGGATATGTAAACTTAGGTAAATAACATAAAATGAACAATTAATTAACGTTAAATTTACATTGAAAGTACTTTTTACAACCCATTAAACGCATGTCACCTCAATTTAGACTGCCTTTTTCTACTTGGGTATTAGCGGGTGAAGCAACAGTTTGAATTTGTTATAGGGCGTCCATAACCATCATAAATATTGCATGTGCTTAAGCCCCTATCCTATATCGAACATAAAATCTTGTTCTCAAATTGGTTGAACTTGCCGGAATGGGCATTAATTGGCTAATAGGCATAAAAAAGCCCCAAGAATTGGGGCTTAAAAGTTTTACTGTGCAGCACTCCAAGGAGGCACCACTCCATTAGAGCGCGCATAGGCAATTAATTGTCCTTTGTGCTCTCCATTGTGCTCCATCATTGCCAATAGTCCACC
>JABDND010000201.1 GCA_013001145.1 Croceitalea sp.
GAGCAAGGCCGTGCTGCTAATCACAAAAAAACTGGTGAGGATCAAGGTCAAAATGGCCAAATAACTAGATCCTCCTCCGAAACCCACAGCTGAGTACAATAGGGCTATTCCGAAAAAAACGGCCATCAAGAGTAACAGGGTGCCCAGTTCTAAGGACATAAAGCTGCCAATTTATTCATACCACCTAAAATATGATAAATTTTCAGAGTGGGATACTTAGCGGTCAATAACCGCAAGGCCAGGGCGCTTCGTTGGCCCGACTGGCAAATCAAATAAACCGGGCGTTCATCACGTATGGAGAGTTCGTGATCCGCTAGTTGTGACAAGGGAATGTTTATGGCCCGCGCTAAATGATCATGTTCGAATTCATTAGAATTACGAACATCTATCAATTGCATGTTTTCCCGTTCGGCGTTGGATAAAAATGTTTCGGCACTGACACCAAATTCCATAAGACAATCTTGAGATTCATAGGATGCCTGAAGTTGTGTAATGTTCTTTTGATCTGCCTGTGCTTCAAAACTAATGGTCTGGGTTTGCTGTTGCAGTCCGTCAAACAGCAATAATTTGCCTGAAAGTACTTCTCCTACCCCCGTCAAAACTTTTATCGTCTCTAAAGCCTGCATTGTTCCAATGATTCCGGGCAACACGCCCAAAACACCATTTACATCGCAATTGGGTATTTCATTTGGCCCAGGCATCTTAGGAAAAAGACAGCGATAGCTAGGTCCGTTTTGATAGTTGAATACGCTCACTTGGCCTTCAAAATCGTGCAAGGCACCATAAACAAATGGTTTGTTGAGTAAAATGCAGGCATCATTGATTAAATATCGGGTGGCAAAATTATCTGTGGCGTCAACCACTACCTCATAGTTTTTGATAATCTCCAAGGCATTTTGTGAATTCAAAAAAGTATCATGACCAATTATTTTAGTATTACTGTTTTGCGCCTGAAGCTGTTCAATGGCCACTTCTAATTTAGGCCTGCCCAAGTCTGCCTCGGTATATAAAACTTGCCGCTGTAGGTTGTGCAATTCAATGGTATCGTGGTCAACGAGACCAATGGTGCCCACACCCATCGCATTCAAATATTGTATTACGGGCAGTCCCAAGCCGCCCAAACCGACCACAAGTACCTGACTATCCGCCAATTTCGCCTGACCTTCTTCTCCAAAAGAAACTAGACTGGTCTGTCTTAAATATCTGTTGGTGCTGGTCATTTTGATACTTTGGCTTTGGCAAATTCATATTCAGACAATGAGTTTGCATTGTATAGCACTTCGTCCTTTTCAGGCTGTATCAATTGCACATCTGAATTGATTAAAAACTTTCTTGGACACGAACTCTGTGCATTTTCCATATAGGCTATGGCCGATTTCAATCCTTGGGGTTCCCATATGGCCACCAAAGGTTCAGGAAGTACGCTTTCTGAAGTGGCAAAGGCCGTAGCCGCCTTTTTAGGGTCTCTTTCTTGAATGAGTCTTTGTAAACTTGACTTTGTAATCAACGGTAAGTCACAGGCCAAAACCAACCAGGCTGCTTCAGGATGTGCTTCGTGGGCACTTAGAATGCCATTTAAGGGGCCGCGATACTTGTCTTGATCAATGATGACCTTATATTCTTTTTTGATTTCTGCTTCTTGTTCGCTGCGGATGCTTAAAAAGGTACTGTCGCATAGCTCGTTCAATAGTGAATATGCGTAGTCGCGTTGAGGGATCCCATGATAAGTCAACAGCCCTTTATCACTTCCCATTCGAGTGCTTTTGCCACCCGATAATACAAGACCATATAGTTTGGTGGTATTTTTCATAGCTGCTACCCTCCTATTGATGTCATTGAATTTTCAAATACCCCTTGATGTTCTTGCTGGGCATCAAACCCTGTTTTGGCCCGGTTACCTATGGTTTCGAGAATCGTTTTTTCGACTGCAGCGAAATCATTGGATGTACGCAAGAGATCTCTCAAATTGGCTTTGGGTTTGCCATACAAGCAGGTAATCACATCACCAGTGGCGGTAACCCGTAACCTATTGCAACTGCCGCAAAAGGTTCTGCTAAAAGAGGGAATCAACCCAAAGCTACCCTTGTGTCCTTCAATTTGATAATTGATGGAGGTTGAAGTTTTTGGGGATTCCAGTTTTTTATAATTGGGATAGGCGGTGGCAATATGCTCCAAAATGGCCTTATAATCCCATTTGATTTTTTGAAACGTCTTTGAACCGCCATTGAACGGCATTTCTTCCAAAAACCGAACGGATACGGGATAATGCTTCATCAGCTCCAATATGGGCAAAATATCTTGCTCATTCTGTCCATCAAGGACTATGAAATTGATGCGGACATTAAAACCCTCTGTTATCAAGCGAATTAAATTGCCGTGAACCGTATCGTACTGATTTCTTCTTGTGATGCGTTCAAACGTATTTTTGTCAATGGCATCAAGGCTCACATTGATGTTTTTGATACCCAAAGACTTCAATTCATCAATATGCGGCCCGATCAAGGTGGCATTGGTGGTCACCGAAATATCCTTTAGGTTTTTGAGTGTTTTTAAATGTCGTAACAGCACCATAAGGTCTTTGCGAACAAAGGGCTCTCCACCAGTAATCCGTATTTTATCAATACCCTGCCCCACCAATATTTCAGCCACTTGTGAAAGTTCTGCAATGGTCATCAACTTATCATTTTTAGAGAAGTTGATTCCTTCTGAAGGCATGCAATAATTGCATCGCAAATTGCAACGATCCGTCACCGCCAAGCGCAGGTAATTTATGGATCTATTATGGTTGTCTATCAACATATCTTCTATTTATCCCCCACTAACGGGCGGAATGAGTGCAATTTCGTCATAAGAATTGATTTCTTCCGCATCTTGGGCATATGAATTATTAACGGCAATGGCCAAGGAAGACAGCTCTTTCAAGCCCGGATAGGTCTTACCTAAGAACTGCCTTAATTCACCCACCGTTTTGGGCGATGATTTGCCCGTTAAAACATTGGTCGGTAATGAAAGTGAAGGGCTACCAATAATGTCTTTGGTAACCCCGAACAATTTGATCGTCATATCGTACTAGCCTATTATTTCTTGTTTCTTTGGTTGTAGCAATTCGGGTGTTTTTGCAAAGGGCTGGTTATACAATCTATTGCCTGTTGCCGCCTTCAATGCATTGGCAATGGCCCCGCCTGCTGGCGGTAATGCCGGTTCACCAAGCCCTGTGGGCGAATACTCATTCTGAATGAAATGGGTTTCCACCATGGGTGCCTCCTTCATGCGGATCAACCGATAACGGTCAAAATTGTTCGCCGTTGGCTTACCGTTTTCGAATCCGAAGTCGCCATACATAGCATGGCCTATGCCATCGATAACGCCACCTTCCACTTGGTTTTTGGCCCCTGTTGGGTTGACCACGATACCGCAATCGACCACACAGGTCACTTTTTTAACTACCGGATTGCCATCTTCTATGACCACATCGGCTACTTCGGCCACATGGCTATTGTGGCAATAATAGTTCACAAACCCTTGATAAACCCCTTTGGGCTGATTGCCCCAACCCGATTTTTCCACACATGCCTTAATTACCTTTTCCATTCGTTCAGGCGAGTATTGAATGCGCTCATCGGTAGACCCTTTTACTTTTTGCAACAGATCTAATCGCATTTGAACACGGTCCACATCCATCAATTCGGCCAATTCATCGAAGAACGATTGCTCTGCAAAGGCCAAGAAGTTGGTGTAGGGCGCGCGCCATGCGCCTGTGGTGATGGGGCTTTTATGATTGGCCACATCAACCTGATAATTTTCAATAGTACCAGCTGGAAAGAAATTGGGAATCAAGCCATACATATTTGAATTAACAGCCGCTTCTTTTAAATGATAGGCGGTTTCTTTCCATCTTTGATTCCGGCTTTGATTCGGTATTTGATGGCCATACGATAAATACCATCGTTCATGTCATCCTCCCGGGTATAAACCACTTTTACGGGTTTTCTTATTTTGTCTGAAATCTCTGCAGCTTCTGCGACAAAATCGCCATAAAGGCGTCTTCCGAAGCCACCGCCCATGCGGGTCATTTCCAAATGCACGTCATCCACTTCGCGACCCAGCAG
>JABDND010000098.1 GCA_013001145.1 Croceitalea sp.
AGATAGGCCTGCAACTCTTTGTGAATCCAACTAAATCTAAAACCTAAATAATATAAACTTGTCATGGCGAAGACCTTTGTTGCCACTTTGTGATTTCCAATAAGCCAATCAAAGCAGGCCGTTGCGATAATTTCCCATTGTTGACCGGTTATATCCATGGTTCGTATGTGGCTGGTTTTTTTGTGTTGGGCAATTGCCAGTAATTCGCATATATGGGCCATGCTTCGCAAACATGATTCTGATTGTAATTTGGGCAAAAGCGCACAAAATTGCCCAATAAAAGGCAGTATATAGAGCAACTTGAGTCGTAAAAGATGATCTAAAGTCCAACTTGCATTGAACGTGCCCTCTTGGTCTTCAATGGCCACAGCTTCCAAAAGCGTTCCCACCAATTCGGGATATGCCGTGAGTTCCGCCACCAAAATATCAATATCGGTTTTTGAGTGACGGCCAGAGGCGAGTTTTGTAAGGAGTATTGCTTTGTTCATATTCATTACATATGACCCATTTAAAAGAGGGTTGCAAAATAAAAACTTTATTTAGGTCGGCAGTTTTGTTCGAATAATTAACCTGAATTAATGTCATAATTTATCTAGGGAATACTTTGACCACTCAAGGCAAATCATTCATTAGATTTTTTACCAAATGCGGTACCCCTATTGCTGCCGGTTCTGAAATAATTTTAAGATTATCGAACATATTAGCTTGTACGTTGGGTTTGGGGTCAATAAAATAGATGGGCGTGCCGTGTTCAACAAAATTCACCAAACTGGCAGCTGGGTATACTTGCATTGAGGTGCCAATAATGAGCAAAACATCGGCCTTTGAAGTAATTTCAATGGCAGGTTCCAATAAAGGGACCATTTCGCCAAACCAAACAATGTGTGGTCGCAATTGATGGCCATCGGCATCCAAATGACCTAAATGCAGATCTTTATGCCATTCCATCACCAAATTCTCATTCTTGGTACTGCGTACCTTTAAAAGCTCTCCATGCAAGTGCAACACCTTAGTACTACCGGCCTTTTCATGCAGATTGTCTACGTTCTGGGTTACAATATTTACTTCAAATTTTTGTTCCAGAGTTACCAGAGCCCTATGGCCTTCGTTTGGGTTAACTTGTAAAAGTTGTTTTCTACGTTGATTGTAAAATTCCAGCACCAATTCCGGATTGGCGGCAAAACCCTGTGGTGAAGCCACTTGCATAACGTCATGGCCTTCCCATAGACCATTGGCATCCCTAAATGTCTTAAGACCACTTTCGGCACTCATGCCAGCACCGGTAAGCACCACAATCCTTTTTTTACCCATACCATCAAAAATAACATTTTCATTTTTTGTTATCTTGTTTTATCATGTTTGACCATCAACTGTTACGATATCTTGAAGGATACTTGACCAATGAGCGTAAGGCTCGTTTTGAAGAGGTGTTGACCCAGCGCACAAATTTTTTGACTGTGGCCATTGAGGATGTTTTTCAGTTGCACAATACCAGCGCCGTTATTAGAAGCTGTGATGCATTCGGTATTCAAAATGTGCATGTAGTCGAGGCGCGTTATGGCAAAAGGCTCGATAAACAAATTGCGATGGGAGCGGAACAATGGGTCGATGTTCAGCGCTATAAAAGCACAAAGTCATGCCTTGAAGCCTTGAAATCGGCCAATTTTCAAATCATTGCCACAACACCGCATGACAATGCCGTTGAGTTATCACAATTTGAATTAACACAGAAGACTGCTCTATTTTTTGGTACGGAAAAAGAAGGTTTAAGTCAAGAGATATTGAATGCAGCTGATGGGTACATTACTATTCCTATGAATGGATTTACGGAAAGTCTCAATGTTTCTGTGGCAGCGGCAATCATTCTACAAGATTTGGGCCGTAAGCTTAGAGTATCTTCATTGGATTGGCGACTAACCGAAATTGAGAAAAATGAAAAACGCATGGACTGGACCAAAAGATCAATCAAGGATGTAGCGGCATTATCAAGAGATTTAGATCACCGTAATATTTTTTGTACATTTAATTGCAACCAATTTAAATAAACGATATGATGTTAGTTTTGTACATTCTACTGGGCATTTTGGCGCTTCTAATTTTGTTATCATTAATTGCCCCAAAGACCTATTTGGTATCTCGAAGCATTGAGATAGCAAAGCCAAAAAAGGACGTTTTCAACTATCTTAAATCCCTCAAAAAACAAGATGAATGGTCACCCTGGGGCAAGCGAGATCCCAATATGGAAAAAAAGTTCACTGGAACTGATGGCGAAGTAGGGGCGGTGAGTTATTGGAAGGGAAACAAAGAAGTGGGTGAAGGAGAGCAGGAAATCACCAAAATTGTAGATGGTGAGCGAATTGAATCACAATTACGTTTTTTAAAACCATGGAAATCGACCTCGGATGCATTCATCACAACAGAGGCAGTAGGCACCGATAAGACCAAGGTAATATGGGGTTTTTCTGGAAACAATAAATTTCCTATGAGTATTATGATGTTGTTTATGAGCATGGACAAGATGATTGGCAAAGACTTTGAAGAAGGCCTTGACAGTCTCAAAGCAATCATGGAAAAATAAATACGTAATTATGGAGCATAATGCAGTTGGCTGGTTCGAGATACCCGTACGAGATATGGATCGCGCCAAAAAATTCTATGAGACCGTATTTGATATTAAAATACATGTCGAAGATTTTGGTGGTTTTTTAATGGGATGGTTCCCGTGGGTCGAAGATAAAATTGGAGCTTCAGGCTCATTGATTTTGAACCCTGAATGGTATATACCCAATCACAAAGAAGGGGTATTGATTTACTTTTCAAGTGCCGATGTACAGGTAGAGTTGGACCGTATTGAAAAAGCGGGAGGCCGAATTCTCAAACCAAAAACCTTGATAACGCCTGATATTGGCTATATGGGCCTATTTCATGATACAGAAGGGAACCGTATTGCTTTGCATTCAAGGGCCTGAGGTAAAAATGACCATTTATTCTGCCAATTCCAACAAGGCAATATTGTTGTCGTTGTCTAAAATTACCTTGCCATTTTTCACCACCACTTCTGTTTTTGAGTAAAAATCAAAAAGTTTGGTGCCATCACCAAAAAAGCCTTTAACCCAAAGTGATTTTTTGCCTTTGGGCAATCCGAGACCTATGGCAACTTTATCTTTGAATTCACCATCTATAAAGGTTCTTGAAAACACATAAGGGCTCTTGGCCAAACGCTTGTGTTTGCCAGCACCAACCGCAGGATGATTTGCTCTAAACTGCCCTAATATTTGCCAATGTTGATGTATTTGTTTGATTTTGGGCAAACTGTCCAAATCGGACCAATTCATAAATGAACGAAGCGTTGCATCGCCTTCCGTGCCTTCAATGATCAATGGTCTGGATGTCTCATCACCATAGTAAATCTGAGAGGCACCTGGGGTTAAAAGCAATACATTGGCTGCATAGAACGGCCTCCTTCGTTCTTTATCAAAAGGACTGCCGTCATCATGCGAGGTCAGATAATTGACCACACTTTTACCCTTTAATTTAGAGTGGAGCAATGAGCTGTATTTTTTAAAAATAGATTCATACTCTTTGTTTGCGTCATTCTTTAATTCAAAGTTGATTAAGCTGGTAAATCCATGATCATAATAGTCGACTATTTTATCGCCAAAGTCAAAACCCCTGCCTGTTGAAATTCCATAATTGTACACCTCACCCACCATGTAGAACGGATTGTCATCAAGAACTCTATCGGCATGCTTCTTTTTCCACGTTTCAAAGGCATATTCAGCTTCTTTTTGAAGTTCATCCCACGCATTTTCATTGACGTGTTTGACGGTATCTACACGAAATCCATCAACTCCAAATTCGTGAATGTAATCTGTGAGCCATTTGATAATATAAAAGCGTGGGGCCCTCGGGTAACCCGTACGTTCAAAGAACAGGTTAAGTTCATCGAGCTCTTGGCTCAATCTGCCTTCTTGCTTCCATTTTGCCAAAAGTGCATCGGGCAATTCAACGGGTTCATCGGATTCTGTCAAGATATCGGGTAAATTGTTGACCAAGGTACAGGCTGTGGTATTTTCATAGTTGGAGAAATCACAGGTTGGCTCAGTGCGCACCCAATCTTCCGGCCACACGGGATCAATTTCTGTTACTGGTCCGGTATGGTTCAAAACAACATCCAATAAAATGCGTATGCCATTGGCATGGGCCGCTTTTACCAAATCGTTCAAATCTTTTTTAGTGCCAAACTGCGGGTCTATCGCGGTCCAATCTTTTGCCCAATAGCCGTGATAGGCATAGGTATTGCCCGTGCCTTCATCGGTAGCGCCATGAATTTGTTCTACAATTGGTGTAAACCAAATGGCGTTTATACCTAATTTGGTAAAATACCCTTCATTGATTTTATTGGTGATTCCAGCGATGTCACCGCCTTCAAAACCACGTAAAACCGCAGTAGAATCAGGTCGGTCGATGGAAAGTTGTTTATTGGGTTGGCCAATATTAAAACGGTCGGTCAACAAAAAATAGATATTGGCACCTTCCCAATAGAAGGGAACCTCTTTTTTTTCTATCTCTTGTTTTGAGGGAACTTTGTTTGAGATGGGGTCAGTATTTACTTTTTTACAACCAAAAAGAATTGATAATATCGACATTGCGATAAGCGGTTTTTTCATCTTTGAGGATTTTCTCTAAAACTATAAAATGCATATCATATTCTAAAATTTATTTATAGCCTTGATTTTCTCAAAAGAAGTTATAGGGTTAAGGGAATCCAATAGTTGTTCAACTATCTTCTGTTCAGCACTTTGTACTCTTCGTAACAGCTGCTTATGGCATCTAAAATTTGCAGATCGTTGGCAGTTTCGATAAAGGAACGCGAGTAATTACAGTTATTTAAGATGTCTTGAATGTCAACCTTTTCAATTTGAAGCAATTCGGTAAGGGTTTCCCTATCAAATTTTGAAGCTAACAGGTCACGGATACCGTCATCTTCCTTCATTTGTCGCAATTTGCGCATTTGTTGCGGTTTTTTGCCGAAAAGATTACGTAATAAATCGGCAGGGTTTAATATGGCGCCCAGAACTTTGGTCACGGCGCTTGGGTTCTTGTTTCCCGCTTCATAGCTTTTGTTCAGACCTGAAATACTGTATTGATAGGCTGTATTAACCGGTAGATTTTTGACATCAATCTCTAAATATCCTGTAAGTTGATAAGGTCGAACGATCACTTCTTCTAAGGCATAGGCCAGTTCGGTCAAGGCAATACGGGTATCTTCAAACTTGAACATATCGTTGGTAACCCTGACTTTTTGGGGTTTAAAGCCCAAATAGGTTAAATATAGGGTGTCATTTACGGCTGCATTTATGGTTAATTTGCCGTTGGCATCGGTTATGGTGCCAATAACTTGATTCAGATTGATTACGTGAACACTTTCCAATGGAAAATCGGTTTGTGCATTGACTACGGTAGCTTTGAACTCTTGAAGGGGCGCACTGCCCTCATTATCTTGAGCATAGATTGTTGCCGTCAATAAAATCAATACAATTGCTAAAAGTCTTTTCATGCAGCAATATTCATTTAGATTACAAAACAAACAAAATTAATCTGGTACTACCTGCCATTTAGCACGCTATTAACTAATAAAAACCTGATTTTCTCTTGCTTTTTGATTTGTATGAACCTCCCTTGTTGCCTTTTTTATAACCTCCATCTTTTTTCTTACCTCTAAAGCGATCTTTTTTACGACCACCGCCGCCACCTCTACTTCCAGGGTTTTTTGATACTTCCACGTTGATAAAACGTCCATCCACTTTAAAATCGGAAAAAGTTTCAAGAATCAATGGTGTAAATTGTGCATCGGTATTGAAAAATGAAAAACTGTCTTTTGTATCTACCTTATACACATCTTCTTTGTCAAGCCCCAACTTATCCCGTAAAAAGTCTTTAAGTGACATCCAATCATAGCCGTCACGTTCCCCTACATTGATGAAATAGCGTACCGATCCATCTTTGGGGGCAGATTCACCATCCGATCTACGGCCGCGTTCGCGTTTATTGGAATGATCGGTAGAATTAAGGTCATGCGTTTTGCTGTAGTAATTATAGAATCGGCTAAACTCTACCGAAACGATTTTTTTAATCAATTCTTCACGGTCAATACCCTCCAAAACATCATTGATCGCAGGCAAATAGCCATCAATATCTTTATTGATTTTGGTGTCTTTTATGTTGTTGGCAAGGTGATACAGCTGTATTTCACAGATCTCTATGCCCGAGGGAATTTTTTTCTCTATAAAATCTTGCTTGATTTTTCTTTCAATAGCCGATATTTTACGCAGTTCACTGCGTGTAATGATAACCATTGAAATACCAGATTTACCAGCTCTGCCCGTTCTACCACTTCGGTGGGTATATGTTTCTATTTCGTCTGGTAATTGGTAATTGATGACATGGGTAATGTCGTCCACATCAATACCGCGAGCTGCGACGTCGGTGGCAACCAACAGTTGTACTTGTTTTTTACGAAACGAATTCATTACCAAATCACGTTGGTTCTGACTCAAATCTCCATGCAATGCACCGGCGTTATAACCGTCTTCTATCAATTTTTCTGCTACGCGCTGCGTATCGCGTTTGGTTCGACAAAAAATTACTGAAAAGATGCCTGGGTTGGCATCTGCCAATCGTTTTAATGCGGGGTAGCGATCACGCCCCCCAACCACGTAGTATTCGTGCTGAACGGTTGTGGCTCCTGCATTTTTGTCACCGACCGTAATTTCTTGGGGGTGGTGCATAAACTTTTTGGCGATGGTCGAGACCTCTTTCGGCATAGTGGCCGAAAACAACCAAGTCGATTTTTCTTTGGGCGTGTTTGATAAAATATCTTGTATATCTTCAAAAAAGCCCATATTGAGCATTTCATCGGCTTCATCAAGAATGCAATAGTCAATTTTCGAAATATCGACAATGCCCCTTCTAATCATATCTTTCATTCGACCTGGGGTGGCCACCACTATTTGTGCCCCCCTCTTTATTTGACGGGCTTGATCGGTGATACTGGCGCCACCATAGATAGCGACAATATTTATACCTTTCTCATATTTGGAATAAAGCTGCATTTCATTGGTGATCTGCAAGCACAATTCACGTGTGGGCGATAAAATCAACCCTTGGGTGGTTCTACTGGCGCTGTCTATCTTCTGAATCAACGGAAAACCAAAGGCAGCCGTTTTACCGGTACCTGTTTGTGCAAGTGCAACCAGATCGGTCTCACTTTCCAATAAAATAGGGATTGCTTTTTCTTGTACTTCTGACGGCGTTTCAAAGCCCAAATCTGCAACAGCAGACAGTAAGGACTCTTGTAGCCCTAATTCTTTAAATTTTGACATTTTAGTATATAAGTATTCGCAAATATGTGTGTTGCATAGAGCGATTACCTATAGACATTAGCCCGGAGCAACACCTGCCATACCGGCGGCGTTAATAAAGCGGCAAAGGTACTGTTAATTATTTAGAGCAAGCCCTTTTTCTTAAATTACTTCAATTCAGGTGATTAAACAGATTTTAAATAAGATATCAATTCTTGAATGGCCTTCCCACGGTGCCCTATTCTATTTTTGGTTTCCAAGGGTAATTGCGCAAAAGTTTGATCAAATCCCTTGGGCATAAAAATAGGGTCATATCCGAAGCCCTCCTCTCCTTGTTTTACGTGGGTTATAGTGCCATGTACCGTACCTTTAAAATGATGATTGCCGTTGTTCATTATAAGCGCAATTACGGTCTCAAAACGGGCATTTCGATTATGGATCCCATCAAGTTCAAGAAGCAGTTTGTCCATATTTGCCGCTGCGTCACCATGCTCCCCTGCATAACGTGCAGAATAGATACCTGGGGCATCATTCAATGCTTCTACCAAGAGGCCGGTATCATCCGCAAAACAAGCTAAACCATAGTTTTCATATACATAATGGGCTTTAATTTGGGCATTTTCCAAAAGCGTGGAACCCGATTCCTCAATTTCTTCATGGCAACCGATCATAGAAAGTGAAAGCAAACTGATAGCATCTGGCAGCAGTGCCGAAACCTCTTTAAATTTGTTTTCATTGTGCGTGGCAAAAACAAGCTGCATAGGCTTTACAATTTCGTCAAGCAAAAATAGTATTTTTATAGGCTTTAATTCAGATATGAAATTGAAACTATTGCCTCCATTGGTCATGATAATTTTTGGCGTGGCCATGTATGCCTTGGACAGCTATTTGCCATTTGGTGAATTTGAATTTTTTGGCCGTGGTGCTTTGGTCTATGTCATGATGGGACTGGGCTTTTTATGCATGGTTATCGCTTTGGTTCAATTTGCAAGTGCCAAAACCACTACAAACCCTTTAAAACCCTCAAAAGCCACTGTATTGGTTCGCAGCGGTATCTATCAATATACGCGCAACCCCATGTATTTGGGAATGTTGTTGTTGTTGATTGCTTTTGCCCTAAGACTGGGTAATGCTTTCAACACCCTTCTTGCGGCAGGTTTTGTTTATTACATGAACCATTTTCAAATAAAAGGGGAAGAAGAAGCACTTACCTTAAAATTTGGAAAGGAATACAAGTATTATTGCAAAGAGGTCCGGCGTTGGTTTTAGCGTTATCAATTTGATAATTTTTAGCCTCCTATAACTACAATATGATATTTAATCGCACTTTGAAACAAAGCCGAATGCTTTTTTAGGGTATAGTGAATATTCAGTTCCATAAATTTTTACTTTTACAGCTTAATTTTTTACAATGGTCAAGACTAGAAGGATTTATGTATTTGATTTTGATAGCACATTAACTCGTGTTGAAGCACTTGATGTGCTGGCCGAAATCTCATTGAAAGAAAAGCCATATAAGGACCAAAGATTGGCCGAAATTCAAGAAATCACCAATTTGGGTATCGATGGTGATATTTCATTTACAGAATCTTTGGAGCGAAGAATCAGATTGCTTGAGGCCCATAAAGACGATTTGGATGGATTGGTGAACGAATTGCGCCAAAAAATTTCGAAATCAATTGAAGAAAACAAAGAATTTTTTGAATCACATGCCAAAGATATCTACGTTATATCGTGTGGCTTTAAAGAGTTTATAGAGCCTATAGTCGCAGAATATAACATTACTCCCAATAGGGTTTACGCCAATACATTTAAATTTAATCAGGCAGGCTTTATTATTGGTTTTGATGAGTCTAATGTACTTTCATCACATAATGGCAAGATAGAATGTTTGAAGCACTTGAATTTGGAAGGTGAAGTACAGGTAATTGGTGATGGATATAGTGATTATGTCATGAGGGAGGCAGGTATAGCCGACAAATTTTTTGCTTATACTGAGAATGTGCACCGTGAAAAAGCTACATTAAATGCAGACCATGTTGCCCCTAACTTAAATGAATTTTTATTTGTGAACGATTTGCCCAGAAAAATTTCGTATCCCAAGCATAGAATTAAAATTCTTTTGCTCGAGAATGTGCACCCAGATGCTTTTGACAACCTTTCAGAAGAAGGATTCTCAGTTGAATTGGTAAAGCACAGTTTGACCGAAGAGGAGTTGATAGAACGAATAAAGGGCATTCATGTTTTGGGCATTAGGTCTAAAACGCAAGTTACCGAAAAGGTACTTGAAGCTGCCGATAAATTATTGGTGATTGGGGCCTTCTGTATAGGTACAACACAGATCAACCTTGATGGCGCAAAAAGAAAAGGTGTGGTTGTGTTCAATGCCCCTTATAGCAATACCCGTTCTGTAGTCGAGTTAGCCATTGGTCAAATTATTATGTTGATGCGCAATGTTTTTACGCGTAGCACAGAGATTCATAACGGTAAATGGTTTAAAACCGCATTAAACTCCAATGAAGTACGGGGTAAAAATTTGGGAATTGTAGGCTATGGCAATATAGGTAAACAACTCTCAGTTTTGGCCGAAGCGCTGGGCATGCGTGTTTATTATTATGATGTTGCCGATAAATTGGCATTGGGCAACGCCATTAAATGTAGCTCGCTGGAAGACCTTTTATCAGTTGCCGATGTAGTAACCTTGCATATTGATGATAACAAAGCCAATAAAGACTTTATTGGTGAACGTGAAATCAATCAAATGCGAAATGGCGCTATGTTGATCAATTTGTCAAGAGGTTTTGTTGTTAATATTGATGCATTGGTAGCTGCCTTGCAAAGCAAAAAATTGGGTGGGGCCGCTATTGATGTATATCCAGAAGAACCCATTAGCAATGGCGATTTTAAAACCAGTTTACAAGGCTTGGACAACGTCATTCTTACTCCTCATGTTGGGGGCAGCACCTTGGAAGCACAACGTGATATCGCCGATTTTGTGCCCAATAAAATCATGGATTATATCAATACTGGAAACACTTTTGATGCCGTTAACTTCCCTAATATTCGGTTGCCAAAACAAAATAACGCACACCGCTTTTTGCACATTCATAAAAATGTACCTGGCATCATGGCCAAGATCAACGAAGTGTTGGCACATTTTGACATGAATATAACCGGACAATACCTTTCAACAGATAGTGAGGTGGGCTATGTGATTACCGATTTGGACAAAGAATACAACAAAGAAGTAATTAAAGCCCTTAAAAACGTGGAAAATACCATCAAGTTTAGAGTGCTTTATTAATTTAAAAGTTTCCATCTAAAGGAATTATTGCGTTTCACGCACTAATAGCTGGCTTTCACAACAATTTTAATCAAATCATTCCTTTTTCACTTAAATTGTAGGCAAATTCTTGTTAAATAAATTACCTACCTTGAAAATAGGAAAATTTGAAATATTCAAAAAAGGGTTTAGAGCCTATTATCTTTTGGTGGTCTCCATCATCGTTTTGACCATTGCCATACAAACCATCATTCAATACTCACTGAACAGACAGCGTTCCACGGCTTTAGTAGTAAATCTTGCTGCCAATCAGCGAACTCTTAGTCAACGATTGCTCAATGAATTTTATTCCTGTAAGTTCCATAATTGTGATTTTGCCGAAATGAAGTTGAGCTTGAACAAGCTCTATCAAATGAACCAAATACTTCAAACAGGTGATGAAGGTTTGGGCATAGAGGCCATGGACAATAAAGAAATTCTTGACAACTTCACTAAATTGGAGCCCCATTTAATGTGGCTTTATTCAAAATTGGGCAGTTTTAATAATTTTGAACAAGTCGCTTTCAATGACATACGCTACAGGGTAGATCGCTTCACCGAAATCATGAATACCGTTGTTACACAACTTCAAAAAAAGTCTGAGGAAGATATACGAACCATGATGATCATTGAAGTGGAATTGGCAATTTTCTCTGTATTCATAGTCATTTTCGAGATATTCTTCATCGTAAACCCCATCATCAACAGAATCATGGGGCAAAAGAAAAAATTGGCCGAAATAGCGTGGCACCAGTCCCATGTTTTTGCTTCTCATATGAAAAACATAAGAGATTTACAGTATGTCCTTAAAGTTGAAAAGGTACCTGAGCGGCAAAGGGAAATTTTAGGATTTATATCCGAAGAGTTAGATCAATTGAATGAAGTCTCGTCCAATATGGTCAGGGCCCTTGAAAAAAATGACAAAAAACAAAAGCCCCATCATTTGCTCATCAATAAAGTTGAAGATTTATTACAAAAATACAATTTGGTGCCTACAAACTATATCAGCGATGATGATAAGGTTCATTCCGCAAAATTGTAAATGCCCTATAAATTTGTTCAACTGCAAACAAGCGCACCATTTGATGTGAAAATGTCATTTTTGAAAGACTTAATTTTTGATTTGCTCTTTGGTAGACTTGGTCGCTAAAACCATAGGCGCCGCCTATAACAAATACCATTATTTTAATACCACTGTTCATTCTCTTTTGCATCAAGTCGGCAAATGCCACCGACTTGAATTGTGTGCCTCTTTCATCTAACAATACGACGTGGTCCATAGAATTGACAAATTTTAAGATAAGTTCGCCCTCCTTTTGTTTTAATTCTTCTTCGCTCAGGTTTTTAGCTTTTTTAATATCGGCGAGCTCCACAAATTCAAAATTGACATAATGTCGCAGTCTATTGCAATACTTTTGAATGAGTTCCTGTAAAATAGCATCATCCGTTTTACCTACCGTGATTAATTTTAAGTTCATTTATGTTTTGCTAATTATCAAAGGTAGCATTTCAATACAAACTAGGTTTTCATCAATTCGTTTTATTAATTTAGCCCAAACTGCAATGATCAATGATTTCCAAATCGCAACTTGAGAAAGAGCTAGACCTTATAATTACCAATGCCGTTCGCGAAGATGTAGGGGATGGCGATCATAGTTCATTGGCTTGCATACCCGCCCAAGCCAAAGGCAAGGCAAAATTATTGGTCAAGGATGAGGGTATATTGGCGGGGGTCGATTTTGCCAAAAAAGTATTTGCCCATGTAGATGAACAGTTGCAAATTGAAGTTTTGATAAAAGACGGGACTAGGGTAAAATATGGTGATATAGCCTTTTATGTTACAGGTAGTTCGCAAAGTATTCTAAAAGCCGAGCGGTTGGTTTTGAATGCCATGCAGCGTATGAGCGCCATAGCTACCAAAACGCACTATTTTGTAGGACTTTTAAAAGGAACCAACACCAAAATCTTGGATACCAGAAAAACCACACCCGGTATAAGGGCACTTGAAAAGTGGGCTGTCAAAATTGGAGGGGGCGAAAACCATAGGTTTGCCCTGTATGATATGATCATGCTAAAAGATAACCATATTGACTTTGCAGGTGGTATTACCAAGGCCATATCAAAGACCAAGTCTTACCTCCAAAAGAATAATAAGTCCCTTAAAATCATAGTAGAGGCAAGAAATTTGGATGAAGTAAGTGAAATACTAAAAAGCGAAGGAGTTTACCGTATTTTATTGGACAATTTTAACTACACAGATACCAAGAAGGCCGTAAAACTAATCGGTGATCAGTGTTTGACAGAATCTTCCGGTGGTATCAATGAAAAAACCATACGTAAGTATGCCGAATGCGGCGTAGATTTTATTTCATCAGGTGCCTTGACCCATTCCGTTTACAATACGGACCTTAGCCTTAAAGCAGTTTAAATGTCCAAAGCCATTGAAGATAAGCTGTCAAAGATTCCAATCGTCAATTGGTTGGTTCAACTCTTTAAAAACCTGAAATTGCCCGGCTTAGAGGGGCTTTCCATCTATGATTTGATAGAGATTTATATTGTCGGTATTGTAAAAGGTGCGCTCTCAAGTAGAGCCAGTTCAATTGCTTTTAGCCTGTTTATGGCACTTTTTCCCTTACTCATTTTTTTGGTGACCATGATTCCTTTCGTTATTCCTTATGTGAGTGTAGGCAATGAGAATTTTGATGCGCAATTCCTTTTGTTTTTAGAGTCTTTTTTGCCTTCGGCCACCAGTGAGTATTTTGGCGAAATCTATCAACAAATAAAAAGTCAAAAGCGCGGTGGATTATTATCATCGGCCTTTGTCCTATCTATTTTTTTGGTGGCAAACGGCGTAAATTCAATATTTAGTGCTTTTGAGAATTCATATCATATTGAGTTGACCCGAAATTTTTTTAGGCAATACATTTATGCGCTCATGGTAGGGCTGCTATTGTCTATTTTGCTGATTATGGGATCAGTGGCTTTTGTGTATTTCGAATTTTATATCATTGAATACACGAGTGAATATTTAGGTAAAACCTTAGGGTATGATGTCGCAAAAGGTGATGATATTGGAGTGCAGTTGACCAAGCTGCTATTTTTTGCGGTACTTTCGTACATAACAACTGCCATATTATACTATTTTGGGACGGCCGAAGGAAGAAAAGTGCGCTTTTTTTCAATAGGAGCCCTAATGACAACGTTATTATTTATAATTACATCATATTTGTTCGGTGTATATGTAGAAAAATTTGCCAGATATAATGAGTTATATGGAGCTTTGGGAGGCTTATTGATTTTAATGGTATTTATTTGGCTCAACTCCAATATTTTATTGTTGGGCTTTGAATTAAATGCCACCTTGCACTCCATGAAAAAGAACGTTGCAAAGAAAAAGAAGCATGAAGAAAGATAATTTGATTTTGGCGCTGATGTTAGCGATGTTCACCTCAACTATTTCTGGTCAAAATATTGTCGGAAAATGGAAAACGATTGATGACAGAAACGGCAATTCAAAAGCCATTGTTGAGCTATACAAACAAAATGGTCGTTTGTATGGAAAGGTTTTAAAAATACTTGAAAAAGGTAAAGAAAACGCTAAATGTGTTAAGTGCGATGGCGAGTTGAAAGATAAGCCAGTCGAGGGTATGCGCATTATACATGGTTTTGAAAGCAATGAAAAAGGCGAGTATCGTGGTAAGCGGCTTTTCGACCCTGAACAGGGCATGACCTTTAGGGGAAGAATATGGCTGGATCCCAACAATGCCGATCAACTAAAAGTAAGAGGATATTTGGCATTTCTATATCGAACCCAAACATGGCTTAGGGTCATAGAATAAAATTACATGCAATTTTTTTTAGATGTTGTTCTGCCCATTCCGTTAGAGCGTCATTTTACCTATAAAATCACTGAGGAAGATGCCGCACTGATTCAGTTGGGAATGCGTATTGCCGTGCCCTTTGGCAAGTCAAAAATCTACACGGCCTTGGCACTTAAAGTCCACCAAAATGCGCCTACGGCATATGAGGCCAAAGAAATTGATCAGCTATTGGATGATAACCCCGTTGTTGGTAAAGTGCAGCTGCAACATTGGCAATGGATTGCCGAATATTACATGTGTACCTTAGGCGAGGTGGTGAGAAGCGGTATGCCCAGCGCCTTGCTCCTAGAAAGTGAGACCTTGGTGCTACCACAAAATTTGGAGGGCTTTGATGATGCCTCCCTCTCAGACAGTGAATTTCTTATTCTAGAGGCCTTGCGTCACCAGTCAAGCTTGCGAATACGTGAAATTGCCGATATCATTGATCGAAAGCATGTTCTTCCCATAGTCAACAAACTGGTAAAAAGACAAGCCGTTGTCTTGCAAGAAACCCTTAGTGAACAATACAGCCCTAAATTGGTGCGATATGTAAAACTTGGCGATAATTTAGAGAAGGAAGAACAACTCGAGGCCGTTTTGAACCAGTTGGAACGAGCGCCAAAACAACACAAAGCATTACTGGCATTATTCCATCTCAAATCCCAATCGAAAGGGCATATCAAATTAAAAGATTTGGAGAAATCAAGCGGTGTATCCAAGGCTGTTCTAAAAGCTTTATTGGATAAGGAAATTCTGATTGATTATTTTATTAGAAGAGATCGTGTTCAATTTGAAGAACAACAAGTCACTGCCGATGAAATTTCTCTGAATGACATTCAATACACGGCACTTGACACCATAAATAATGGATTTAATGCAAAAAAAGTTTGTTTGTTGCACGGGGTTACTTCTTCTGGAAAAACAGAGGTCTATATTAAATTGATCGATAAAGTATTGAAACTGGGTAAGCAGGTATTGTACCTATTACCCGAAATTGCCCTTACCTCACAGCTTATTGGTAGATTGAACACTTATTTTGGTCAGCGTATAGCCGTCTATCATTCAAAATATAGCTTAAATGAAAGGGTAGAGGTTTGGAACAATGTTAATGAAAAGAATGCTAAGGCTCAATTAGTAATAGGGGCCAGGTCAGCTTTGTTTTTGCCCTTTTCGCAATTGGGTTTGATCATTGTAGATGAGGAGCATGAAGCCTCTTTTAAACAATTTGACCCAGCCCCTCGCTACCATGCCCGTGATGCGGCCATAGTCTTGGCCAATTTGCATGGGGCAAATTGCCTATTGGGTTCTGCCACACCCAGTATTGAGAGTTATGCCAACACTACAAATGGCAAATATGTAAAAGCTGAAATACCAAGGCGTTATGGTGATGTTTTAATGCCAGAGATGGAATTGGTAGATATTAAAGACGCTACGCGAAAAAAAAGAATGAAAGGTCATTTTTCTGAACGGCTGATAGAAGAAATCAACCAAAGCCTTGAAGCCAAAGAACAGGTAATTCTTTTTCAGAACAGACGTGGATTTGCACCTATTGTGGAGTGCACAACCTGCGGTCATGTTGCCCAATGTCCCAATTGTGATGTTAGTTTGACCTATCATCAACATCGTAAGCAACTTCGTTGCCACTACTGTGGTCATCATACCCAACTGTTAAATACCTGCCAAGCATGTGGAGGCAGCCATCTTGACACCAAAGGCTTTGGCACTGAGCAAGTAGAGGAGGAGCTCACGCAGCTTTTTCCACAAGTAAGAACGGCCCGAATGGATCTCGACACCACTCGGGGCAAATATGCTTATGAAAAAATAATCAGCGCATTTGAAGAGCACCATATTGATATTTTGGTGGGTACGCAAATGGTCACAAAAGGACTTGATTTTAGAAATGTTGGCTTGGTAGGGGTGATGAATGCCGATTCATTGTTGAACTTTCCCGATTATAGGGCCCATGAACGTAGTTTTCAATTGATTACCCAGGTCGCCGGGCGATCTGGGCGTACAGCAAAACGCGGTAAGGTCTTGATACAAACATATAACCCGTATCATCAAATTTTGCACCAGATTACGAATTATGATTATGAAAAAATGTTTGAAGAACAAGTTTATGAGAGGGAACAATTTCATTATCCACCACAGATTCGAATTATAAGGATAACGCTTAAATCTAGGGATTACAATACTTTGAATGAAGCCGCCGATTGGTTTGCTGGCTCATTGCGAAATGTGCTCAAGGCCCAGGTATTGGGCCCTGAATATCCTGCAGTAGCAAGGGTGCGCAATGAATATTTGAAAAATATCTTGATAAAATTCAGTAAACAAGCATCGATGTCACAAATGAAAAATGGCATTAAAAGAATTGAACAATCCTTTAATGCCATTTCACAATATAGAAAGGTAAGGTTAATCTATAACGTAGACCATATTTAGCTTACACGTTTGATAACGCCTCGGCCAACTCGCTCTTTTTGTTTCTGCTCAAAGGTATTTGACGCCCCCCAACTTCAACATTTTTGCTGTTGAACTTTTCAATTTTCTCTAAGTTCACTATGTATGATTTATGAATACGTAGAAACTTTTCTGGTGGAAGTTGTTTTTCAAAAGATTTCATGGTGGAAAGGATGACAATATTGGCTTCATCGGTCACCAGTTTGATATAATCGCCCAAAGCCTCGATCCATTTGATATCGTTCAGAATGACCTTTCGCTTTTTAAGGTTGCTTTTGACAAAAATATGCTCCTCATCTTCGTCGACCCTGTTCATTTGCTCATATTTGGCAACGGCTCTTTTGACCGAAGCCTCAAAACGGGCAAGGGTAATGGGTTTATGAAGATAATCGGTCACGTCGTAGTCAAATGCCTTCAGGGCATAATCTGGTTTACCGGTGATCAAAATTACCTGTGGTGGATTTTCAAGGGCTTCCAAAAGATCAAATCCGCTGATAATAGGCATTTCAACGTCTAAGAAAATAAGGTCGACTTCGTGGTTCTTCAAGCCGTTTTTGGCTTCGATAGCATTGCTGTATTCGGCAATTAAAGCAAGATGTGGGTGATTGTTGACTAACTTGGCTACGGCCATGCGCTGCATTGAAGAATCGTCAACAATAATGCATTTAAGTTTCATAAATAGGGCGATTTGTGGGGTTAAATCATCGGCAAATTACACAAAAATGCCGTTTAACTGCAACAAAAGATGTAAACAGGGCATAATATGTTGTGTATTGAACATTAGGCACGATGAAGGTTTGATTTGGATTTTGTTGTTAATAACTTCTTAAGGGTAAAACGAACAAATAAACTATTTCTTGCGAAAGGTTACAAATATGTTTACTTTTGCGCTCCTTTAAACTAAAACATAATATGAATCATTACGAAACTGTTTTCATTTTGAATCCCGTTCTGTCTGAAACCCAGATAGAGGAAACAGTTAAGAAATTTGAAGATTTCTTAATTAAGAATGGCGCCAAAATGGTGGCCAAAGAAAATTGGGGGCTTAAAAAATTGGCCTACGCAATTCAGAACAAAAAAAGTGGTTTTTATCACTTATTTGAATTTACCGCTCCAGGTGAGGCCATTGGCCCATATGAGCTTGAGTTCAGAAGAGATGAGCGCATTATGCGATTTTTGACCGTAAAATTGGACAAGCACGCAGTGTCTTGGGCAGAGAGAAGAAGAACAAAATTAAAAGCTAAAGCATAGTTATGTCATCTATAGAACAACAAGCAAAATCAAAAAAAGATGGGGAAATCAGGTATTTGACCCCATTGAATATTGAAACCAATAAGCAAAAGAAGTATTGCCGTTTCAAAAAATCAGGTATCAAGTATATTGATTACAAGGATCCTGATTTCTTGATGAAATTGGTCAACGAACAGGGCAAGCTATTGCCAAGAAGATTGACCGGTACTTCTTTAAAGTATCAAAGAAAGGTGGCGCAAGCTGTTAAGCGTGCCCGTCATTTGGCGTTAATGCCATACGTTGGTGATATGTTGAAATAATAAAAAACGGAGAATGGAACTTATATTAAGAGAAGACGTACAAGATTTGGGTTTTAAAGACGATGTTGTTACCGTTAAAAACGGTTACGGACGTAACTATTTAATTCCCCAAGGTTTGGCCACATTGGCAACTCCGTCGGCCAAAAAAGTATTGGCCGAAAACTTGAAGCAAAGAGCCCACAAAGAGAAGAAAATCATTCAAGCGGCAGAAAAAATTGCTGAGAGCTTGAAAGATTTGGAAATTAAAATCCCAGCTAAGGTTGGTTCTGGTGATAAACTATTTGGTTCGGTCTCAAATATTGATTTGGCAGCTGCCATAGAGAAGGCTGGTCAAACCATTGATCGTAAATTCATTAGTATTCAAGGTGGTCTGGTTAAAAGAACAGGTCCTTATAATGCTAAAATAAGATTGCATAGAGAGGTTTTGGTTGACTTTCCTTTTGAAGTAATTGCCGAGGCCAAATAATATAACTTCAAGTTAATAACTTTCTAAAGAGCTATGTTCGCATAGCTCTTTTTTTTATCTATTTTAGAGTCAATCAAACAACAACGCAAACTCAAATTATGAAAAAAATCCTTTTACTGGGGTTGGTCATTTTAATGACTTCAATCCCATCATTTGCACAGGTGACCACTTCGAATATCCGCGGTGCGGTAACCGACGACCAAAATCAACCTTTAATGGGGGCTAACATCTTAGCCATTCACTCGCCTACGGGCACTAAATATGGTGCAATTTCCAATGAAGAAGGTCGCTTTAACCTGCTTAACCTTCGTGTGGGCGGGCCATATGAAATAACCATTTCTTTTATTGGTTATAAAGATGATGTGACCACTGACATATTTTTGTCATTAGGTAAAACCTTTAGCTACACTACAGCAATGTTGCCCGATAGCCAACGGTTGGATGAAGTTGTAGTGGTCTACGACGAAACTGGCACTTTCGGTAGTGATCGCACGGGGGCCGAAACCAGTGTGGGCCGACGCGAACTATTGCGTTTACCTACAATTTCAAGATCGGCCAGCGATTTTATCCGATTGGAACCTGCTGCGTCTTCAGGTGCATCAGGACTTTCCTTCGGAGGACGAAACGATCAATACAACAACTTTTCTTTGGATGGCGCTATATTTAACAATCCTTTCGGACTTGATGCGGCCACGCCAGGGGGCCAAACCAGTGCGCAGCCCATTTCATTGGATGCCATTGAACAAATAGCAGTGACCACCGCGCCGTATGATGTCACCCAATCCGGGTTTACAGGTGCATCTGTCAATGCGGTGACCAAAAGCGGAACAAACAACTTCTATGGTACTGCATATGGTTTTTTTAGAAACGATGATTTAACGGGTGGTAAGATCAATGGCGACGATGTGACCAAAACAGGCTTGGAGCAAACCCAATATGGTTTTAGTCTTGGAGGCCCTATTGTTAAAAACAAATTGTTCTTTTTCATGAACTTCGAAAAAGATCAATTGACAGAATTGGGAACAGACGGTTTCGAGCCCAGTGGCTCGGGGTCATCAGGTATTAGCACATCTCGTGTTACGAGGTCCGATATGCAATTGGTTGACAATATCTTACGCCAGGTAGTAATAGGTCAAGATGCCCAGGGCAATGCCTTATTTTATAACCCCGGAGCTATAACAGGCTTTAATTTCGACCAAGAATCGACCAAGGGTATTTTAAAATTGGATTGGAATATCAATGATAACAATAGATTGGCTATTATCTATAATTTCTTAAATGCCTCAAAAGGTAAACCTGCCAATAGGGATGCCCTTACTTTTCGTGGTCCCAGTACACAAACATTACAATTTGAAAATGCCGGGTACGAAATCAATAACAACATCCAATCCATTCAATTGGAACTGAACAGTAGTTTAGGGAACGATGCCACAAATAAATTGCAGGTAGGGTACACTCACTTTGATGATTTTAGAAGGCCATTTTCCTCACCGGCACCGAGTATAACCTTATTGGATGATACTGGCAGCTCAAACTACATCATTGCAGGCCACGAACCTTTTTCCATCAATAACAAGCTAGATCAAAAGGTATTCCAATTGACAGATAACCTCAACTTCTTTTCAGGTGATCACACCTTTACTGTAGGTTTTTCCTTTGAAAAGTTTCAATTTGATAATTCATTTAACTTGGGAGCATATGGCGCCAGAGGGGTTTTCTTTCCAACCGGTTCCATTGCCGATTTCAGAAATTTAGACGCTGCGGGAGAAGCTGCCTTAGTCGCCGATTATCAGCAGCAGTTCAATGATGCCATTGCCACGGCCAATAATAATAACCAATTTCCTGATGGTACGCCAGGCGGCTGGGCCTTGGCCGAGACCAATGTAGGGCAGTTGTCCTTCTACCTTCAAGATGAATGGGATGTTAATGCTCAACTTAAATTAACCTATGGGGTGCGATTTGACAGGCCACTATATTTTGACACAGCAGATTTAATTCGTCAGAATATTCAACGCAAAGGCGGCACTTTGGCCGAAGGTGGAACCTATGCACCTGATATTGCATACTTTGACCCCGATACGAATGAGCAAATTCAAATCAATTCTGAACAATTACCAAACAATAAATTTTTGGTTTCACCCCGTGTAGGTTTTAATTGGAAAGTCAATGGGAATCCAACATTCCAAATTCGAGGCGGTTCTGGATTGTTCACTGGCCGTTTTCCATTTGTATGGTTGGGTAATCAGGTTCAAGGAACGGATTTCTTCTTTTATCA
>JABDND010000205.1 GCA_013001145.1 Croceitalea sp.
GGCAAATTGGGTATCAATAAAATCCATCGGGTAGCTGCTCCAGTCAAAAATCGCCTGGAAAATAGTGGTCAATATCACTAAGAAAATAAGATAACCAAAAACTCTATGGGTCAATATTTTATCGAGGGTGGCCCTGATTCCCTTGGCCGATTTAAGGTCCACTTTATAGGTTTCCTTTAAAATACCATTGATAAATTGGTAGCGCAAGACCGTCTCGCGGTGCTGTAATTTTTTAAGCTCGTCTTTGGATTTTGTGGAGAAAGAAGTGGCATCTTGAATGCGCTTTTTCTCAATGGGCATAAAGTTGACATCTTGGGTGATCACCAACCATAATTTGTAAAGGTCTTCTTTTGGAAATGTCTTTTTTAGGCGTTCAAAATAATCTGGGGCAATCTGTGTGGTATCAACATTGGGTTTAATGGATAGATTTTTGTAATTCAAGATCAAATCCTTCAAACGATCTATGCCCACTCCTTTACGGGTGCTCACCAGCGCAATTTGGGTATCCAATTTTTCCTGGAGCAGTTCAATATCCAACGAGATGCCTTTGCGATTCATGCGATCGGCCATATTGATTACCAAAATGGCGGGAATCTTTAAATCTTTGATCTGAGTAAAGAGCAACAGGTTCCGCTTGAGGTTTTCAATATCGCTGATGACCACGGCCACATCGGGGAAATCTTTATCATTCTTGTTCAACAAGAGTTCCACTACTACACTTTCGTCCAAAGAGGTGGTGTTGAGGCTGTAGGTACCCGGCAAATCAAGTATATGGGCTTTTACCCCTCTGGGCAATTTACAGAGGCCCTCTTTCTTTTCGACCGTGATGCCGGGGTAATTGCCCACTTTTTGGTTGAGGCCGGTAAGCTGGTTAAAAACCGAAGTTTTACCTGTATTGGGGTTTCCTATGAGTGCAACATTGATGTTCTTGCTCATACAACAAGGGAATCATCGATGATGTCAAGTTCTATTTGAAGGGCCATGGAACGGCGGATGGCGATATGCGATCCGTTGACATTGATATAAATGGGATCATTGAGTGGCGCAATTTGAACCAGCTCAATTGCATTGCCTGGCAGACAACCCAATTCGAGCAGTTTTATGGGCAATATGGTTTGCTTGAATTCTTTGATAATACCCCTTTGCCCGGGCTTAAGTTCTGTTAAAGATGCCACTTATCTTTATTTAGATTGATTATAAGTAAGGCAAATGTAAGGCAAAAAACCCAAACGATACCTCATTCTGAATAGGAAGCTTTTAAAATTTTAATATCGTTTAAAAGCTTGTCCATTTCTTCTTTTTGGGTACCGTCATAAAAGCCCCGAATGCGTTTTTCTTTATCCACCAAGATAAAATTTTCGGTGTGTATCATATCAAAAGGGCCGCCATCACCATCTGTTTTTACGGCCAGGTATGACTTTCGTGCCAGCTCATAGATTTGCTTTTTATCGCCCGTGACCAAATTCCATTTATGATCATTCACCCCTTTTTCCAAAGCATATTTTTTGAGTTGGGCCACCGAATCAATTTGTGGGGTAACGGAATGTGAAAGCAAGAGTACTTCTTCATCATCCAATATTTGCTCTTGTACCAACGCCATATTTTTCGTCATGATGGGGCAAATGGTAGGGCAAGTGGTAAAAAAGAAATCGGCCACATAAATCTTTCCCTTATAGTCTTTTTGGCTTATGGTTTCACCATTTTGATTGATCAGTGTGAAGTCGGCAATGGTGTGGTATTTTTTAACATCGAGCAGGGTACTGTCCACCAGTTCTGGGTTGACCATGGCCGGGTTGTAAACAGGCAACCGCTCTTTGGGTTGTAGCGCTGTATAAATCAAATAAATGATGATGATGGACAAAAAGCCCAACACCATTCCAAAAAACTTGAACTGACTAAAAAATTTGCGCATGGAGTGCAAAAATAAAGCGGTAAAGCCCATCCATCAAGCAAATGGGCCTTTTTTCATACTAAATGTTTCTTAAAAAAGGTATCGCCATTGCCTCCTTGTTTTTTTTAGCGCCTTTAAAAACTTACTTTTGTGCGTTCAACTAAAAAATAGGCATGAGCCCCATACTCGTTAAAGTCATACAATTCTTCTTGAGTCTTTCCCTTTTGATCGTTTTGCACGAGCTCGGACACTTTATTCCCGCCAAGATTTTCAAGACCAGGGTTGAGAAATTTTTCCTCTTTTTTGATGTCAAGTTTGCCCTTTTTAAAAAGAAAATAGGCGATACGGTTTACGGAGTGGGCTGGCTTCCCTTGGGCGGTTATGTGAAGATTGCCGGGATGATTGATGAGAGCATGGATACCGAGGCCATGAAAGAAGAGCCCAAACCATGGGAATTTAGAAGCAAACCGGCTTGGCAGCGTTTAATCATTATGTTGGGCGGGGTAACGGTAAACTTTATTTTGGCCGTGATCATCTACATTGGCATGGCCTATAAATATGGTGATGAGTACATTCCCATGGACAGCCTTAAAGATGGTGTCTGGGTGGTTGAACAAACCATTGGTGACAAGGCCGGGATTCAAACCGGTGATAAAATATTGGCCGTTGACGGCGAAAAAATAAAGTCGTTTCGCAGTGTGTACATTGAATTGATCAATGGCAACACCATTACCTTGGAACGCGATGGGCAAATCATTGAAAAGGAAATTCCGGTCGACTTTATCGCCACCTTACTGGAAGATGAGGATAAGGTGCGTTTTTTAAGTATGCGCCAGCCCTTTGTGGTCAAAGAAATTTCAAAAGGCTCACACAATACGGGTGTCGATTTTCGTGAGGGCGATGAGCTGGTGGCCATCAACGGGCAACCTGCCGTTTATTTTGATGAGGTCACCAAAATATTGGAAGCCAACCGATCTAGCGATATTGATGTTCGCTTGCGCCGTAAAGATGGTTCGGAAACCAGTGTGGTCGCTAAAGTCAACGAAGAGGGTAAATTGGGCCTTGGTTTGGGCACATTTAGCATGGAAGAATACGCGGAACGTGGTTATTTTAGGATAGAGACCCAAAAATATGATTTGCTGGAGGCCGTACCCGCCGGAATCAACAAGGGGGTAGAAACCTTGAGCAGCTATGTAAAACAGCTAAAAAAGATATTTAATCCGTCCACTGGGGCCTATAAGGGCGTAGGTGGTTTTGCAGCGATCGGGGGCATGTTCCCCGATACTTGGGACTGGGCCGCTTTTTGGTCGACGACCGCTTTGATATCCATTATTTTGGCCTTTATGAACATATTGCCCATACC
>JABDND010000218.1 GCA_013001145.1 Croceitalea sp.
CTGTCTGCTTTCCCAGCCGAAAACCTAAAACTAAAAAAAAGAGGCAAACTAAGGGAGGGCTATTTTGCCGATGTGGTCGTTTTTGACCCAGAAGAAGTAAGGGACAAGGCCACCTTCACAGATCCCCACCAATATGCGGAAGGCATTTTACATGTTTTTGAGAATGGCACCCAGGTATTAAAAGATGGTGAACATACCAATGCATTACCAGGTCGATTTGTAAAAGGCCCAGGGTATCTTAAAAAAGAATGATCTAAATTTTATAATGAATTGAATACTCCTTATTTCATTAGGTCAAACCGATGGGTGTACTTGACGGTAAAAATCTGGTTGTTGATGGCATCCAAGGCATCATCATCTTTAACAATGTTCAATACCACAAAAAGACCGGTATTGGCATTTTGAAGCCAGCCAAATCGTGCATTTACCGAGGTGATGTTTGATACATTGTTCCGTTGAATCAAACTCTGTAAAAACATGCGTGGCGTAAAAGAGTAGGACAGGCGCAACCCACTTACAAAGGCGGTCACATTTCCTGTATCCAATTGAATATCGCTATGACTAAAGGTCAACGAGGTGTTGAAGCGATCACCGATACGATAATTCGCCGTACCACTGTTGGTAATTCGGTCTCCATTAAAATAACCACCGATAATAGTGCGTGTATTCAATGAGAAGGCATTATTGGGATTGGTAATCAAAATAAACTGTAGTTCCTCATTGTTGTAATACCCTTCTGGGACAACCACATTGGAAATGGTGAAATCCTGCAAAACCCGCTCCGCCGTAAAATTGATTCCTGTATGTATTTCAAAACCACTCTTAAATTCCCAATGATTGTCCACATGCAAAAAACTGGTGATCAATTGGTCGTCAAAATTCCAATAGCCACGGTACGATACATGTGGTCTTATTTCAAGTAATTTGCCAGCATCTTTAAACCTGTGGGCCTTGTAAATCAAGAATTCCGGTTTTTTGAACGCTGTTCGCTGCAAAAATCCCACTTCAGGATTAAAGCCTTCACCCACTTCGGTATACCCAGCACGCAGGTCCCAGCCGTTCCAATTGTAATTGGCAAGCAGTTTGAAAGCATGGTCGTTGGCCTCAATACCGGGCGTGGTGCTTTTGGCGACAAAGCCGTTGACTTCTGCCTTATTGCCAATGCCCCATTTGCCATCTACGGCATAAACACGGTTATAGTCGTCATCGGCATCACCCAAACCGGCCCTATTGATAAATATTCCCCCTAAAGACGAACGGGTGCCTTGAAAGTCATGGTTGACCCGTGCCACCGAAAAATTATTCGCATCAATCCCAACATCATCGACCGATTCGGTAAACATACTCAGTAGTCCCACATTGGTATTGTTGATTTTACCTGAGAGTCGTGCACCTCCAATAATCGGAACCAAACTGCCATCTTCACCAATCCCTATGCGCCTGCTAAAGAACAAATCCACTTCACCTGGACTGCCCACTGAAAATTGTCCTGCATTTTCCAAAAAGAAGGCCCGCTTTTCAGGGAAAAAAAGATTAAATCGATCCAGATTCACCTGCTGGTCATCGACCTCAACTTGGGCAAAATCGGTATTATAGGTAAGGTCTAAAGTGAGGCTGGGGGTAATGCTGTATTTGATATCGGCGCCGACTTCAACTTTAGTATCGGTATCTGAGGGTGAAACGGCTTGGTTATTGACCACTTGGGTAAGCGCATAGGGAATCAGTTTTAAATTCCCGGGATTGCGCAAATTCAAACCGTTCAATTTACCTGCCAATGACAAGCGCTTCATGTCAAAACGAAGAGGTAATTTGGTCCAGTAGGCCGTCTCGGTATTTTTACTGATGTTCCTTCTGCAATTAAAGCCCCAGGTCTTGTTATCGCCCGCTGCAAACCGCAGGGAACGAAAGGGAATGGCGAACTCTGCACTCCAGCCATAATCACCGAGTTGTGAGCGTACCTTCCAGGTGGCATCCCAATTGAGGTTGGTACCGCCAATAACTCCGCCTTGTTGCCGGTTGGTATTAAAATTACCTATGCCTTCATTGTCAATTTGCGCATCATATTCCATGCCCTGGGCATTGGTGCCGAACAAGAATCCATTCTGTTGGTCATTATAGGTGTCGATAATGAACAAAAAACTGTCCTCGTCGTTCAAATCGGCATCACGCCTAGAGTCAGAAACCACCAATTTTTCGGGCTCCTTGTCATAGCAAACGACCGCCACATAAAATGTACTGTTGCTAAAGGCAATGCGCACCTCGGTTTTTTCTGAGACCAATTCGCCATAATTGGGCCGTATTTGTAACAAATTGGTTATTGCAGGTATACTTTGCCATATGGGGTCATTGATTATATCACCATCTATTTCAGGATCTTGGGTCAATGCAGTGGCTTGGTAGTTGGGGCGCAAAAAAGTACTGTCGGTCTTTTTGATGGTTTGTGCATTCGAAGCGAAAAAGCCCATTACCATAAAAAGTGTTAGACCTAATACTAACAATTTGGTCATAGAGATGGTTAAAGTTAAAGCTTAAATATACTTCTTATTTCAAAGCTACTATTCTAATTACTAACTTAAGGGAAAATAGAATCAACAACCATAAATCAACATCATCATGTCAAACATTAAAAGCAATTTGCTTTCAATTATCGAAAAATCAGCTACCCCTATTTTAGTAGCGGTTGTAGGTTTTTGGCTCAATAGCTCCGTTCAAGAGACACAGGCCGAAATCACCAAACTACAAACTGAAATGGAGTTAAAAATTGCTCCAATCAAGGAAATGAAACCTTATATGGATATGCTTTCAGATACCAGTATTACCAAAAATATTTTGGGAGCCTACAGCATCTATATGCTGAACAAAGGCGATGATTCCAGAATAGCTGCACAAATGATTGCCTCTATGCAAAAGGATTATCTAGTGGATATATTAAGAACGTTGGGTAAAGATGATGATTCTGTTCAAAAAGTATTGGATGAATTAGGAGCCAACAAATACGATCTTACAGCCTTAGAGTATGCCAGTTTTGACGAGAGCGCCCGCGACACCCTCAATCTATCCCCAATGCAAAGATATGCGCTTGAGGTAAGAGGCTCCATTGAACAAAACAAACTTCAGAACCAAGATTTGGAAGATTCCAAATTACCTATGCAAATGAGTGAGGTCAACAGTAGTGATCATAACATTATCATGAATAAAAAAGCAGATGGTTGGATTTATTTAGGTGAAGGAAAAAAACTGATTATTGATGCCTTCGACGGCGCAGACACCTCAAGAATATATACCCTCAACAGTGCTACCAACTTACGGGATGAGGAACCCAAAAAAGAAAATGGATATTTAGGCCGTAAAATCAGAATTGTAGATAAGGGCACCAAAATCAAAGTAGAATCATATACCATAGATAAGAGCCGAAATAACTGGGCCCAAATCAAAATTATACTAAAGGTTGACGAACTTGTCGATAAACTTTTTTCGGCCAACAAAGATGCTCGCAATAAGGCAGCGTGGTCCATGTTGTCAAACATTAAAGAAAATCCATTCATAGTCAAAGAGCTGCTTAATAGAGTAGAAACTTGCCTGGGCAATATGGACAGTTCCATTTTCGATTGTACAAATGGTGTCTATAATGCGGGTATTGTATTATCAAATTTGGAAGGCAGCTTTATTAAATCTGTTGCCAATATTAAGCCTGATCGATTGTCCAACATCACCGATAATATTCCAGAAGAAAATTCAAAAACCAAAGAATTATTCAAAAAAGTTCTCAAGACTGTCCAATAAATTTGCAAAAAAAACAGACTATATATTCGAAATAATATCATTTATCTGTGATTTTTGGTGTAGAAGTGTTACTAATAAAATTAAACAAAGTATCATGGACAATAAATGGACAAAAGCCTACTGGCGCAAAAAACTGATTTCTTGGTATCACTGCGAAATGCGGGAGCTTCGTTACATTTTTAGAGGCAATTAAATATTGAAGAGACATGCTGGCCCATTAGTTAATAATTTTCTGGAACGCCCCTCTTTTTGTACCTTAAATAGGTCATTCAAACAAAATGAAAAAATTAATAAAGTCAAGCCTAGTTTTAATAGCTATGGTTTTATTGGGGTGCTCGGCGGCCAATCAAGCCAAAGATGCCGAAGCGCTCCGCTCGTTGCACGAACTCATGGCAACCAATGCATTTCGTTTTAAAGCACAAACAGCCAATCCCCTGGCGACGCGAAGTATGAACGCAGTTGCCAATTCGGGCCTTATACAACCGGGCAGCACGGTCAACCGTATCGACATTATTGGTATTGACAATTATATTATCATTAAGGGGGATAGTGTCATGGCCGATTTACCATACTACGGCGAACGACAAATAGCAGGGCCCTACAATAGTAACCAAATAGGAATTCTGTTCAATGGCATTCCAAAGCGATATCAAAAGGAATTCAATAAAAGGCGAAAAGCGTATGAAATCCTGTTCAGTATAAGCAACAACACCGAAGTCTATGATGTGACCATGGTAGTCTTCCCCAACAAAAATACCTCAGTACATATCAATAGTTCTCAGCGGCTTACCATAGGTTATAACGGGTCGGTAAAGCCCCTTAATCAAGAATAACTTTCGAAGTAGCCTACTTTTTTCGCTTGGAGAATATAAGGGTATGAATGTATTTGACCAATAGCGATTGATTGTTTAGGGATGGACGCAGTGGAACATAATCCCTTCTCTCGGTATTCAAGCCCGAATTGAAAACCACCCAAAAGTCTTGGCCTTCACGAAAATTATAACGAAAACGAACATTGGCGGTAAAAAGGTCCACCGCACTGTTGTATTGTATTAATGCATTTGTAGATAACTTCCTATTGACCGCTGTACCGATACTCATTCGGGCCACATGAAAATTAAGGACTTCACCGCGATCTTTGAATTCCCCGTAATTGTAAACATATCGCAAGGCAAACTGAAAATGTTTGGAAAGGTACCAAGAGGGCGTAAGGGTCGCTGTATGTAGCCAGCCATCATAAAAACTGCCTGTTTCTAGGGCAAGTCCGCTGCGCAAAGGTTTATCACCCGCCATGGCATACGTTGCTTGCACCCTGTTAAAATCATAAATACCTATTGGTATCGTAGTTTCACCTGACAACGGCAAAGGAGCCAATAAATTTTCATAAATATGCTTGACCGAGACACTGCCATTATCAAGATTTCTTCTTGAAAACGACCATGCGGTTCCCAATTCTGATGAAAGGGTTTCGTGCGCCCCATTGCTCAAATAGGTATTGCCCAAAAGTTCCAACTGATGCCAGATAAAGGGGCCTCTTTGGTTCAACCAAGTATTGGATAGGGTAGCGGTGCCCAATTTAAAATCCCCACGGTCAACAAAGCCAACACCCGGATTATAATTGGGCCCCGATAATATGGTGCCCAGGGTAAACCCAAAGCCCTGTCGCCTGCGACGGTTCAGTTCCAATGCCAGCCGCCCGCTATTGAATTCGGAAAATTGATCATTGGCAATGCGATTATCAAAAGTCTGTGCCCATTGCAATGTCAAATAATCATCTGGAGAAATACGGATGAGTCCATCAATGCCATAGGCCATGTTTTTT
>JABDND010000220.1 GCA_013001145.1 Croceitalea sp.
GGTATGCGGCGCATGATCGGTAGCTACAATATCAATCCTGTCATCAAGTAGGGCTTTCCATAAACCCTCACGGTCACTCGCTTTTTTCACCGCAGGGTTCCATTTGATCAAAGTGCCTTTTTCCTCATAATCTTCATCAGAAAACCATAAATGATGAATGCATACTTCAGCCGTAATTTTTTTATCCTCTAAGGGTAACTGATTGGTAAATAAGTCCGTCTCTTTAGCAGTTGAAACGTGAAACACATGCAATCGCGCCCCCGTTTTTTTCGCCAAGGCAATGGCTTTTGATGAAGAGAGATAGCAGGCCTCTTCGCTTCTGATCAAAGGATGGCATTCTATGGGTATTTTTTCTCCATATCGCTGTTTGAACTTTTCCAAATTTAAGCGAATGGTTGTCTCATCTTCGCAATGCGCAGAAATCACCATATCTGTGTTTCGAAAAATTTGCTCCAAAACCACTTCATCATCCACTAACATATTACCAGTTGAAGATCCCAAAAATAATTTCACTCCAGAGCAACTTTTAGGATCCAATCGCTTTAATTCTTCCAAATTATCGTTGGTGCCCCCAAAGAGAAAGGTATAATTGGCATATGAGGTTTTTGCCGCCCTTGTAAATTTATCTTCAAGTGCTTCAATAGTGGTCGTCTGCGGCTTGGTATTGGGTTGTTCCATGAAAGAGGTTATGCCACCCGCAATGGCAGCCCTACTTTCTGTTTCGATAGTGCCCTTATGGGTCAAGCCAGGTTCCCTAAAATGAACTTGGTCATCAATAATGCCCGGTAAAAGGAGGTTGCCGTTGAAGTCTATCACATGGGCGCTTTGGTGTGATATATTTGAATCCATTTTATCAATGCGGCTGTCGGCAATTAGCACATCGGTCTCAAAAACCCTGTCTTCATTGACGGCCTTGGCATTCTTGATCAAGATTGGTTTCATCTTAAAATGATTTTTTTCGAAAAATACTACGGAATTTCATGGCGATAACACCAAAAATCGCCTCGCGAACAATACTGGAATTCATCTTTGACTTACCGTTGATCCTGTCGGTGAAGATAATCGATACTTCTTCAATTTTGAACTTCTTCAAATAAGCCCTGTACTTCATTTCAATTTGAAAAGCATACCCAATAAAACGGACAGAATCCAAGTTTATGGTTTCCAAAACTTTACGTTTGTAGCATACGAAACCTGCGGTGGGATCGTGCACTCGCATGCCCGTAATGATCTTAACATAAAAAGACGCCCCATAAGACAATAAAATGCGGATTAAGGGCCAGTTGACCACATTTACGCCTTTTTTATAACGTGAACCAACTGCAACATCGGCACCATTGAGGCAAGCTCTATGTAAACGCAAAAGATCACTCGGCTTATGTGAAAAATCGGCATCCATTTCAAATATATATTCATAATCTCGTTCCAAAGCCCACTTAAACCCATGAATATATGCCGTACCCAATCCCGATTTTTCTTTGCGTACCTCCAAGAACAAGCTTTTAGGAAACTCCTCTTGAAGCTGCCTCACATTTTCGGCAGTACCATCTGGCGAATTGTCATCTACGACAAGCACATGAAAGTCCTTTTTAAGATCAAAAACAGTCCTTGTGATTGCTTCAATGTTCTCAATCTCATTGTACGTAGGTATGATGACTAATCCCTCTGCCACTAAGTATATATTAGAGGGCAAAAATAGTGTTTTTTATCAGCTCCGTTTTTATAGGTGCCATGTGATAGGCTAAAATTGGTAGATTCAATATTTGTAACTTTGACCCCATCAATCTTTTTTGAATGGCAAATCAATTTCCCAAACCTTTTTTTTTCTATTTAGGCGCTCTATTTCTATTCAATCTTTTACAGAGTGCTTTTACTGAACTTATTTTTGATGAAGCCTATTATTGGTATTATGCACAGCAATTAAGTTGGGGGTATTTTGACCATCCGCCCATGGTAGCCTTCATGATTGCCTTTAGCAATCTATTCTTTGGTGGTGAATTGGGCGTTCGTTTTATGAGCTGTTTGATGAGTACCGTGACCATTGCGATTATTTGGTTACTGATTGACAACCCGCTAAAAAGAAGCTATATTCCACACTTTTTTTTAGTGGTATTTTCCATGGGGCTATTCAATGCCTATGGGTTTTTGACCTTGCCCGATACACCTCTACTGTTCTTTACCGCCTTATTTTTGTGGCGCTATAAGCATTTTCTTAATCATAACAGTGCCCAAAACGCATTATTATTGGGGTTGACAATGACTGGCCTAATGTATAGCAAATACCATGCTGTGCTGGTCATTTTGTTTGTCCTCTTATCCAATCTTAAATTGATTAAAAATAAATATGCTTGGATGGCTGTGGGCATTTCTTTACTATGTTACTTGCCTCACCTTAATTGGCTTTATGAAAATGATTTTGTCTCGGTGAATTATCATTTATCGGAGCGGCCCAACCAAGCCTATTCATTTGAGGGCTTTACCTTGGGCTATATTCTAAATTTGATTGTTAATTTTGGATTGTTATTTCCTTGGTTCTATTGGGCGCTTTTCAAGGCCAAAACCAAAAATCCTTTTAACAGAGCACTCGTTTATTTGAGTTATGGCATCATCTTATTTTTCTTTATTTCCAGTTTTCAGCGGCGTACCCAAGCACAATGGGTGATTGCCATGTGTATTCCCATGTTTGTTTTGGCTTTTGGGCTGCTCTTGGAAAACCAACAGGCCCGTAAATGGATGTTTAGGCTGTCAATGTTGAGTTTATTTGTTCTTTTATACGCAAGAGTCGGATTGGTGCACCAACCTCTTTTTCCTATTGTATACGAAACGCATGGAAACAAACAATGGGTAGCCTCGGTCGAAAAACATGCCGGCGAAGTACCGGTTATTTTCGAGAACAGTTACCGAAGGGCTCCCATGTATGCCTTTTATTCGGGCAACTCCAGTTTTTCATTGAATAACATCTACTATCGCCTCAATCAGTACTCCATCGATGGTTCCGAAGCTAAATTTCAAGAGAAACGAATTGCTTATATCTCAAAATATACAACCTTAGGAGATTTTACCTATAACATGCCCAATGACGATTTGTTTTACGGACGATTTATCGACAATTTTGAATCTTATAGAAATCTTCGCTGTTTTATAGAAGGTGAAACCATTGATTTAAATAAACAAAACCATCTCTTGAAAATTTACAACCCCTACGATAAGAATATTGTCTTGTCTAAAATTAAATTCCATGTGGGCTATTTAAATGCCTATAAACAAATCAACGAAGTATTACCTTTGAACTATGAGTTGAGGGATAATAATCAAAAGGAACTATTGGCCAATGACACTACTTATTTGCAAATAAGCATGCCAAAATCTAAGAAGGAAAAGCCATTCTATTTGAAGTTTGCCATATCGGAAAATGGGCTCCCTCCGGGCATCAATAGCAACAGTATAAGCGTAATGCAATGAATCCCATAATAAGAAACATCACTTCATTGGATTGGATTACCATAACCTTGTTTTTGACATTGGCCATACTTGCTGTCTGTAAGTATTTTTTCAAAACAAGCTTTTCAAGTTTTATGATGTTGCCATTCAATAAAAGATATTTTGGCATTAGCAATAAAAGAGGAAAAATGTTCAATTGGTTTCACCTTTTGATGACATTTTTTCAAGTAATCAATATGGCCCTGTTTCTATATTTGGCCCGTAATATTTTGAAAGGCGAGATATTCAATGCATACCCAGCAATTTATGGAGTATCACTGTTAATTTTAATGACTTTTTTGATTTTTAAATTCATCCTTCAAATGGGTAATGGCTACTTTTTTGAAAACTATCCCACCATGACTGATGTGGTGTTTGAAAAACTAAGCTATTTTAATTACAGTAGCTTAATGGCCTTTTTTGGCAATCTCTTCCTTGTTTATATTTTGCAGGGCTCCAAGGCTGTGGTTTATCTAACAATTTTGTTAATTCTTTTGATCAATATTATAGGTTGGGTCAATACCATACGGACACATCAAAAGTTAATTGTTACAAATTTTCTTTATTTTATTTTGTACCTTTGCACACTCGAAATTGCGCCCTTAGTGATTATTGGAACCTATCTAAAAGATTAAGGCCTATGAAAATTAAAACGATTTTGGTTTCTCAACCAGAACCGAAAATGGAAAACTCACCCTACTCTAGACTCATTGAAAAATCAAAAGTCAAGGTAGATTTTAGGCCATTCATTCACATTGAAGGTGTTGAGGCCAAAACAGTGAGGCAACAAAAAATTGATCTTCATGATTTTACTGCCATTATTTTGACCAGTAGAAATTCTGTTGATCACTTTTTTAGAATCGCAGAAGAAATGCGATTCAAGGTTCCGGATACTATGAAGTATTTTTGCCAATCAGAGGCCGTAGCTTTCTACCTTCAAAAATATGTAGTGTACCGCAAACGAAAAATTTATGTTGGTAAGCGTTTGTTTGGAGATTTGGCTCCAATGTTCAAAAAATATAAGGATGAAAAGTTTTTGCTTCCTTCTTCAGACACCTTAAAACCAACTGTTCCTGAAGTACTGGATGAACTTAAACTTAATTGGACACGTGGTATATTTTACAAAACAGTCATCAGCGATCTTTCCGATTTAAGGAATGTGTATTATGACGTTCTTGTGTTCTTTAGCCCATCAGGAATTGAGTCTTTATTGAAAAATTTTCCCGATTTTGAACAAAAAGAAACACGAATAGCTGTTTTTGGCAATAGTACTGTCGATGCGGCAACAGAGGCCGGTCTTAGAATCGACATTAAAGCGCCAACTCCCGAAACACCTTCAATGACCATGGCGTTGCAAAAATATATTTCAAGTATCAATAAATAATTGACATCAATACATCAAACAAAAGAGCCTCGGTCAATCCGAGGCTCTTTTGTTTAGAAAGCGTATCGTTGTGGACCTCCACGTCTTATTTCTTCGTTGGCAAACTCTTCGAATTTTTTAAAGTTTTCACGAAATGCGTTCGTTAGCTTAAAGGCCGTTGTGTAATAAGCTTGATCGTCATTCCAGGTAGCCCTTGGGCTCAATACTTGGGTTGGCACTCCAGGGCATTCCCTTGGTTGTGCAACGCCAAATACCGAATGTATGTGGTACTTATCATAACTATATAAACCTAATTGGCCACTTAGTGCAGCAGTAATCATGGCTCTTGTATACTTTAATTTCATTCGGGTTCCAACGCCATAAGGGCCCCCTGTCCAGCCGGTATTTATGAGCCAAACATCTACTCCAGCTTCTTTCATTTTTTTACTCAGCATTTCAGCATAAACAGTGGGATGTAAGGGCATAAAAGGTGCGCCAAAACAAGCCGAAAAAGAAGGTTGTGGTTCAACAACACCAGCCTCTGTACCAGCTACCTTGGCTGTATACCCTGAGATAAAATGATAGGCCGCTTGTGCTGGTGTCAATTTTGATATGGGGGGGAGCACACCAAATGCATCGGCAGTCAAAAAGAAAATATTCTTTACATTCTTGCCAATGGAGGGAACCTGTATATTTTCAATATGATGAATAGGATAGCTCACCCTTGTATTTTGAGTAATTGAGGTGTCGGCAAAATCAATGGTGCCATTGTCGTCCATAATGACATTCTCTAAAATGGCACCCCGTTTTATCGCCCCGAAGATTTCGGGCTCATTTTCTTGCGACAGATTAATGACTTTGGCATAACAACCACCCTCAAAGTTAAATACAGTGTTTTGTGGTGTCCAGCCGTGCTCGTCATCACCAATCAACTTTCTATTGGGGTCTGTAGAAAGGGTAGTTTTACCCGTTCCTGAAAGACCAAAAAACAAAGCGGTATCACCCTCATCACCAATATTGGCCGAACAGTGCATGGGCAAAGTGTTCTTAAAAGAGGGAAGAATAAAATTCAATGCCGAAAAGATGCCTTTTTTGATTTCACCTGTATAACCCGTGCCGCCGATTAACGCAATTTTTTTGGTAAAATCAAGAATGGCAAAATTATGTTGCCTTGTCCCATCAATTTTCGCATTGGCCATAAAACCTGGCGCATTGACTACAGTCCATTCTGGTTCAAAACCTTGTAACTCTTTTTGTGTTGGCCTTAAAAACATATTGTAAGCAAACATATTTGACCATGGATATTCGTTGACGACCCTAATGTTCAAACGATAATCATCTTCAGCACACACATAGGCATCCCTAACAAAAAGCTCTTTGGTATTTAGGTATGCAATGACCTTATCATATAAGGCTTCAAACTTTTCTTTTTCAAAAGGTATATTAATTTTTCCCCACCATACGGATTCCTCGGTTATTGCATCTTTGACAATAAACCGATCTAAGGGGGAACGCCCTGTGAACTCACCTGTATTGACCGCCAAAGCTCCAAGAGATGACGTTGTTCCCATATTCATGGCAACTGTTTTATCGTGAAGTTCGTCTGACGATAATTGATAATGAAAATTGTTGTGCGTTATTCCTATTGCATCTAACGAAATCGATTTCGCTCTTTGGACATTCTCTGCCATAAATATCAATTTTGGTTGGTGCAAAACTAAAGAATTTATACACCTTGATTAACAATTTATTGATATAATACATCATTTCTTGGTCAAGACTGCGTACAAAAGCAACACCCAAGCACTTATCAATAAGCTACCGCCCAGAGGGGTTAAAAAAGCAATATTTTTAAAGTCAAAAGAAGTCAAACCGTTGGTGGCAAGAAAATATATCGAAAAAGAAAACAAAAGCACGCCGCAAAGTGTCAATACATAAATGGCCTTCTTGAATTTTATAGAAGCTATTGGCAATTGACCCAAAATCATTAAAAACAAGCCATGGTACATTTGATAGCGCACCCCAGTCTCAAACGATTTAACACCTTCGGCATCAACCCATTCTTTGAGGGAATGTGCGCCAAATGCCCCTAAAAGCACCGACAATAATGCCATTAAGATTCCTGTAACCAAAATTGTTTTGTTCATAACTAAGAATGGCATTTTCTTTAAAAATATAACAATTTGATACCTTAGCATTCGTTACATACAAAGGTAAGAGAATCATATGGTACGCAATATAGTAATCTTCGGTGCGGGTAAATCAACAGCTTATTTACTGGACTATTTATTGGACAAGTCTACCAATGAAAACTTGATTCTCACCATTGCTGACATCCTTCCGGCGAATATTCCCAAAACCATCTCGGGTCATAAAAATTGTAAGGTCATTGCATTGGACATAAACAATGAAGAAAAAAGGAAAGAGGCCATATCGCAAGCTTCCATAGTTATTTCAATGCTGCCTGCTAGTTTACATTTTAAAGTTGCCAAAGATTGTATTCAATTTCAAAAACATTTGGTCACAGCAAGCTATGTAAGCGATGAAATTCGAAATTTGAACGACGAAGCAAAAAAGAAAAATCTCATTTTCATGAACGAAATTGGCCTTGACCCTGGTATAGACCACATGAGCGCCATGGAAATCATAGACAGAATTCGCGACAAAGGCGGCAAAATGTTACTTTTTGAATCTTTTACCGGGGGCTTGGTAGCACCTGAAAATGACGACAACCTTTGGAATTATAAATTCACTTGGAACCCAAGAAACGTTGTAGTCGCCGGTCAGGGTGGGGCAGCAAAGTTTATTCAAGAAGGCACTTATAAATATATTCCC
>JABDND010000041.1 GCA_013001145.1 Croceitalea sp.
GGTTTGGTGACCGGCACTTGTTTTGCAGAGACAGGTATAAATGTCGTCTGTGTAGACATTGATAAAAAGAAGGTTGAAATGCTCAGAAATGGCGAAGTTCCCATTTATGAACCAGGCCTTGATGCTCTTTTGGAAAGAAATATTGATAAACAAAGAATTTCTTTCACCACAAGTTTGGCCAAAGCCATTAAAGATTGTGATGCAGTATTCATAGCAGTCGGTACGCCACCAGATGAAGATGGTAGTGCCGACTTAAAATACGTATTGGGTGTTGCCCGTGAAATTGGGCAACATATGGAAGATTATAAAGTGGTCATTACAAAAAGTACGGTACCTGTAGGTACTTCATATAAGGTGAAGGCTGCCCTTGAAGAAGAACTGGAAAAACGCGGTGTTCGCATACCTTTTGATGTGGCCTCAAACCCAGAATTTTTAAAAGAAGGTAGTGCCGTTGACGATTTTTTAAAGCCAGATCGTATTGTAGTGGGCATTGAAAGTAAGCGTGCGGAAAAAGTGATGCGCAGACTTTATAAGCCATTTTTGATGAATGGTCACCCTTTATTGTTCATGGATATCTTCTCTTCTGAGATGACAAAATATGCCGCCAACTCCATGTTGGCAACAAAAATCAGTTTCATGAACGATATCGCAAACTTATGCGAATTGGTAGGTGCCAATGTTGATTTGGTACGAAAAGGTATTGGTTCTGATGCCCGTATTGGTAACAAGTTCATATATCCAGGTACTGGTTATGGTGGTAGCTGTTTCCCAAAAGATGTTCAGGCACTCGTGCGTACCGCAGATGAATACGGACATTCATTGGAAGTACTGAAGGCAGTTGAAGCCGTTAACTACAGACAAAAATCGGTACTCGTAGAAAAAATTAAAAAGCACTTCGGCAATAACCTTAAAGACAAACAATTTGGATTGTGGGGCCTTGCCTTCAAACCTAAAACCGATGATATGCGCGAAGCTCCCTCATTGGTAATTATTGAGCAGCTAAAGGCATTAGGCGCTACCATACGTGTTTATGATCCTGTTGCAATGGAAGAAGCCAAACATAGTTTGGGTGACTCTGTGGAGTATGCCAAGGATGAATATGATGCCTGTATTGATGCTGATGCGATGATTTTGGTAACGGAATGGTCAGAGTTTAGAATGCCCAACTTCAGAATCTTGGAGAAATTGATGAAAGAGCGCACCATTTTTGACGGTCGTAATGTGTACGATCCTGAAGAAATGGAAGAGATAGGCTTCAACTATTACAGTATAGGTCGTGAGGTAATCAAAAACACTGTGCAACAGTCTGTTGGAGCATAATCATTCATAAAAACAGCATAATGAAAAGAATATTAGTAACAGGTGGCGCAGGTTTTGTTGGATCACATTTATGTGAACGACTTCTAAAAGAAGGCAATGAAGTAGTCTGTATGGACAATTATTTCACCGGTAGAAAAAGCAAGATAGTTCACTTGATGAACAATCCATATTTTGAATTGATCAGACATGATGTTACACTACCTTATTTTATTGAGGTGGATGAAATATACAATCTAGCATGTCCTGCATCACCGGTGCACTATCAGCACAATCCGATCAAGACAATAAAAACGTCGGTTTTGGGAGCCATCAATATGTTGGGTTTGGCCAAGCGAATCAATGCCAAAATCTTACAGGCTTCGACCAGCGAAGTATATGGTGATCCAGAGGTGCACCCGCAGCCCGAAGATTATTGGGGCCATGTAAACCCAATAGGTATTCGTTCGTGTTATGACGAAGGTAAGCGTTGTGCAGAATCATTGTTTGTGAACTATCACCATTCCAATAATGTTTTGGTGAAGATCATACGAATTTTCAACACCTATGGACCAAGAATGGAGCCAGATGATGGCCGTGTAGTTTCCAACTTTATCATGCAGGCCCTTCAGGGTCAAGACATCACCATTTTTGGAGATGGCCTTCAAACCAGAAGTTTTCAATATGTAAGCGATTTGGTAGATGGAATGATCAAAATGATGGATACCGAAGATTCTTTTATCGGCCCCATCAATATTGGCAATCCTGGTGAATTTACGATGCTGGAATTGGCGCAAAATGTGATTGAATTGACGGGTTCAAAATCAAAGATCATTCACTTGCCATTGCCCTCTGATGACCCTATGCAACGTAAGCCGGACATTACTTTGGCCAATGAAAAGTTGAAAGACTGGGCGCCCAATGTTGATTTACAAACCGGTTTAACAAAGACCATTGCCTATTTTGACGGTATGCTTCAAGACAAGAGCATCAAAGAATTGGTCAGTTCATAATAATTTCCAATCAAGTTATAAATGGATGCATTCAAAATTATATCCCATGTTTTAGAAATTGCATTGTTGGGCTATTTTGGTTTTGCATCCATTTATATTTTACTTTTTTCTTTATTCGGCTTGTTCAAAGCCAAGAAAAAAGCAGTCATAATGGACAAGCAACGCAAGTTCGCCGTCCTTATTCCCGGTTATAAAGAAGATAATGTCATTGTTGAGGTTGCCCGCAGGGCCTTGGAGCAAAGTTATGACGAAGAACTTTTTGATGTTGTCATCATTGCCGATTCTTTTCAAGAGATAACTCTATGTAAGTTGCGCAAATTGCCAATAAGACTCGTGGAGGTTTCTTTTGAAAAAAGTACGAAATCAAAAGCACTTAATAAAGCTATGGAGGTCATTGGTGACCAATATCATGTTGCCTTGGTGCTTGATGCAGATAATATCATGGAGTTTGATTTTATTGAGAAAATCAACGAGGCTTTCAATAAAGGATACAAAGTGGTTCAAGGCCATCGCGTGGCCAAAAATACAAACACTGCCTTTGCCATTTTAGATGCTATTAGCGAAGAGGTGAATAACCATATTTTTAGAAAGGGCCATAGGGTTTTGGGGCTGTCTTCAGCCTTGATAGGCTCTGGTATGGCCTTTGATTACCACTTTTTTAAGAGCACAATGGCCAAAGTAAATGCCGTTGGTGGTTTTGATAAAGAGTTGGAACTTAAATTGTTACGAAGGGGAAGTAAAATTGAATATGTGCATGACGCATTGGTTTATGATGAAAAAGTGCAAAAGTCAGAGGTGTTCTCCAATCAGCGAAAGCGATGGTTGTCGGCCCAATTTATTTACTTCAAAAGATTTGCCTTTTCCGGTTTAAAGGAGCTGGTTTTGCGGGGCAATGTTGATTTTGCCGACAAAGTATACCAAATGATTTCGCCACCACGTATTTTATTGTTGGGGTTGGTGTTTATATGTACATTTTGCTATCAGTTAAATGCAGTGTTCTTTGATTCTTCGATAATGACGATTCCAGCTATGTATTGGAATATTGTATTTATCTGCACCATTCTGGCATTTTTATTTGCCATACCAAGATCATTCTACAGCTGGACAACAGCCAAGGCCGTTTTGACCTTGCCCAAAGCCTTTATTCTAATGTTTTTATCACTTTTTAAACTTAAGGGTGCGAACAAAAAATTCATCCATACACAACACGGCGCTATTAGCGGACAATAATTGAACAACCAATGAGAATAGGTATTGAAGGACAGCGACTTTTTAGAAAGAAGAAGCATGGCATGGATATGGTCGCCTTAGAACTGATCAAGAATCTTCAATTGATTGACAAGGTGAATGAATATGTCATTTTTGTAAAACCAGATGAAGACGATACTTGTATCCCCAAAGCGCCCAATTTCAAGGTAGTTGAATTGACATCTAAATTCGGTTATCCCGGTTGGGAACAATGGGCATTGCCCAAAGCCGCCTTTCAAGAAAAGTGCGATGTGCTGCATTGTACCAGCAATACGGGCCCCTTATTTTCAAAAGTACCTCTGGTTACCACCCTTCATGACATTATTTACCTAGAGAGCATCAGTATCTTTAAAAAAGAAGGTACTTGGTATCAAAAACTAGGCAATATGTACCGTAGGTACTTTGTGCCGCCAGTGATCAAAAAAAGCAAAAAGGTTATTACGGTTTCCAATTATGAGAAGAAAAGAATCAATAAATATTTTGGTTTTAAGGATAATCGCTTGCAAGCTATTTACAATGGTGTGGGTGAGCATTTTAAAAAGGTGACCAACACACAGACCTTGCAAGATATCAAAGAGGAGTTCAAGTTACCCAATAAGTTTTTCTTTTTTTTGGGTAATACGGACCCCAAAAAGAACACCATTGGTGTTCTAAAGGCCTTTGCCGAATTCAATGAGTTTTATCCCAGCCAATACTATTTGGTGATGTTGGATTATGATGAAAATGAATTACAGCGCATTTTGAACAGTATCGGCAAACCCGAACTGCGAGCATTGATTCATTTGACAGGTTATGTGCCCAATCTCAAGTTACCAGCAATAATTAGCCAATGTACTGTTTTTCTTTATCCTTCATTGCGCGAAAGTTTTGGGATTCCCATTTTAGAAGGTATGGCCTGTGGTGTTCCGGTAATTACCTCCAATACATCTGCTATGCCCGAGGTGGCCGGAGAAGATGCAGCCATAATCATAGATCCTTTTGATTCAAAAGCGATTTCAAATGCTATGAAAACTTTGGTAGAAGATAAAGTACTTGTCAAGGTTTTGGCCGAGAAGGGTATTCATAGGGCGAAAGACTTTTCATGGAAAATTATGGCCGAGAAAGTAAGGACACTATACGAAGAGGTGTATGACGAACTAAACTTGGTTGAAAAATGATAGAGAATCAAGATATAATAGTCATGGGCATTCAAGCCTGGGACATTGAAATAGGAAGCAATTGCAAAAATATTGCCCTTGAGTTTGCCAAAAACAACCGAGTGCTTTATGTAAACCCTCCATTGGATCGGGTTTCAAAGTACCGAGAACGACATACAGAGAAAATTAAGAAGAGAATACGGGTTTTAAAAGGTGAAGATGATGACCTGGTTCAGATAGGGGGTACGATGTGGAATCTGTACCCAAAAACCCTCACAGAGTCCATCAATTTTCTAAAAGGCAAAGCTTTTGATTTTTTCAACAAAAGAAACTCGAAGGGTTTTGCCAACGATATCCTTGAAGCTGCCGAACGTTTAGGCTTCAAAGACTACATCGTCTTCAATGACAGTTCCATGTTTTTGGGGCAGTATATCAAAGAATATTTGAACCCTTCATTCTATGTTTACTATATGCGTGATTATTTGACCAAGAATCCGTATTGGAAAAAGAATGGCGTGCGTTTAGAACCCAAATTGATTGAAAATGCCGATTGCGTGGTCAACAACTCTACCCTATATGCAGAGTATGGCAAACAATATACAGAACACTCCTTTATGGTTGGGCAAGGTTGTGATACTTCTTTGTTCAATGATCAAATTCGTGAAATTGAGATACCCACAGACCTATTGTCCATTCCAAAGCCAATTATTGGGTATGTGGGCTTTCTGAGCAGTCGTCGATTGAGTATTAACATATTGGAACATTTGGCTAAAGCACGCCCAGATTGGAGCATTGTACTCGTTGGTCCTGAAGATGATTTGTTCAGTGTTTCACGTTTGCACGAAATTGATAACGTCTATTTTTTGGGAAGCCGTGATTCATCACAATTGCCAAACTATATCAAGGGTTTTGATGTGGCCATAAATCCACAGCATATCAATGAAGCCACCATGGGCAATTATCCAAGAAAAATTGATGAGTACTTGGCCATGGGCAAACCTACTGTCGCTTCTGCCACCAAGGCCATGGAGTATTTTAAAGAACATACTTATTTGGGTGAAACCCCAGAGGACTATGTTGTTTTAATAGAAAAAGCATTGAAGGAAAACAGTACAAATTTAGAAGCGTCACGACGTGAATTTGGCCTCTCCCATAGTTGGGAGAACAACGTCAACGAAATCTACAAATGCATTTTGAGAGTTAAAGAAAACCAACCTAAAAGCAAGCAACAATGGGCTTTGTCGCTACCATAAAATCAAATCCGAGAACCAAGAATTTTGCATTGCGATTGATAGCACCAAAACGCAATCCACGACCTCGATTATGGGTGCGTTGGTTTGTTAATCCCTTAAAGCATAAAAAAGGAAAGGGAGCTACTATTCGTCGCAATAGTCGCATAGATGTTTTTCCTTGGAACAAGTTTGAAGTTGGTGAATTGACCACTATTGAATCTTTTTGCACCGTAAATAATGGCTCCGGAGATGTCATTTTGGGCGACCGGGTAAGGGTTGGAATTGGCAGTGTGGTCATTGGTCCAGTTAGGATGGGCAATGGATCAGGCTTGGGGCAACATGTTTTTGTTTCGGGCTTCAACCATGGTTATACTGATGCCTCAAAAAATTCAAGTCAGCAGGCCCTGGACATTCGGCCAACAATCATTGAAGAAGAGGCCCATATTGGTGCCAATTCAGTGGTATTGGCGGGGGTGACCATCGGCAAACGTTGTCAAATAGGTGCAGGTAGTGTAGTGACCAAAGACATTCCACCATTTTCGGTGGCCGTGGGCAATCCGGCACGGGTAATAAAACAGTTTAATCATGATACACAACAATGGGTAAGTGTATCAACTAAAAAATAAGCATGGAATTTTTGCAAATAATTTTCTGGGTAGCGCTGTTCATCATTTTTTATTCCTACTTGGGATATGGAATCGTATTGTTTGTTATAATCAAAATACGAAGAGCTTTGGGGCTTGCCATAAAGTTTGAAGGTAATAAAGACTACCAACCCGAGGTGACTTTATTTGTGGCCGCCTATAATGAAAAGGATTATCTGAAGGAGAAGGTGGCCAATTCAAAAAGTTTGAATTACCCACAAGACAAGGTGACCCAACTATGGGTGACCGACGGTTCTGATGACGGTACTCCAGAATTATTACAAAAATTTAGTGATGTCAAAGTATTGCATCAACCTAAAAGGGCTGGCAAAATTGCTGCCATGAACAGGGGCATGAAGCATGTTAAAACCCCCATCGTTATTTTTTCTGATGGCAACACCAATCTTGGGCAAGAATCCATCAATGAAATTGTAAAGCTCTTTCGAAACCCCAAAGTAGGCTGTGTGTCCGGCGAAAAAAGGATCTATAGCAATGAATCCGATTCGGCTGCTGGAGCGGGAGAGGGGTTATACTGGAAGTATGAATCACAATTGAAAAAATGGGATGCGGAACTTTACTCTGTGGTAGGTGCCGCTGGTGAACTATTCGCTATTAGAACCGAATTGTGGCAAGAGGTTGAGAAAGATACTTTGCTTGATGATTTTATGATTTCTTTGCGGGTTGCAATGGCAGGTTATACCATTCAATACAACCCTGATGCCTACGCCATTGAAAGTGCCTCGGCCAATGTAAAGGAAGAATTAAAGCGCAAAGTTAGAATATCGGCCGGGGGCATACAATCGGTTGTCCGCTTGGCCTCTTTATTGAATATTTTCAAGTATGGGACCTTATCTTTTCAATATATTTCGCATAGGGTTCTCCGTTGGACATTGACACCCTTGTTATTGTTATTGCTCATACCCATAAATTTAAAATTGGCCATTGACGAAGGTATTTTTACACTAGGAATTTATAGCCTTTTGTTTTGGGCACAAGTACTTTTTTATGCTGCTGCCCTTTTAGGTTGGTTTTTGGAAAATAGAAAGATCAGGCTCAAACTACTTTTTGTGCCCTATTACTTTTTTATCATGAACTTATCGGTTTTCTTGGGCTTTAACCGTTACTTGAGGGGCAATCAATCTGTAAATTGGGAACGTGCAAAACGCGGAGGTACAGCGACCGAAGCGGTGGCCTAAACCAATTGATTTTCAAAAATGGGCAAATCAAAATAAAATACACTGCCTTTGCCTACCTCACTTTTTATTCTAAGTTGACCACCATTCTTATTTACAAAATTTTGGCATAGTACCAATCCTAGTCCAGTGCCCGGCTCTTTTTCGGTACCTAATTTGCTAAAGTGTTCATTGGGGTTGAGTATTTTTTTGATATCTTCTTTGGGAATTCCTTCACCATTGTCTTCAATTTCAATAATGGCCTTCTGTTTGTCTTTCTTCAGGTTTACTTGTATTTGACCGTCTACCGGAGTAAATTTAATCGCGTTTGAAACGATATTTCTAAGTACTGTTTTTGTGGTATTCATATCTGCATAAACAAAAGTACCTTCGGGCACATTGTTAACTAAGACAATTTTTTTATGCTCACTGCCCAATTTGAGCAATCTAAAAGTCTGTTCTACCAGATCATTGATATCAAGTTTTTCTGGAATTATTTGAATTTGATCACTTTCCGATTTTGCCCAGCCCAATAAATTTTGCAGCAGATTTAGTGCCTCATCCATGGTCTTTAATAGCTCATAGACAGTACCATCAAGAAAATTATCGGCCTTGGGGTCAATGATGCCCCGCATGATAAAATCCATTTTTAGTTTAGCTGCGCTCAATGGTGACCGTAAATCATGGCCAATAATGGAAAACATACGATCTTTTAAGATGTTTGATTGTCGTAAGTTTTCCGCTTGTTTTTCAATTTGGTTTTTGGCCCTGATCAATTCAACATGGGTCTGAATCCTTGCAATAAGCTCTTGTTCATTGAACGGTTTGGTGACATAATCAACACCTCCTACCTCAAAACCTTTGACCTTGTCCTTTACGTTTACCTTGCCAGTTAAAAATATGACAGGTATATTTTTATATTTTGGAATTGATTTGATTTTTTCACATAGCTCAAAGCCTTCTATTCTTGGCATGATGACATCGAGCAAAATAAGGTCGGGAAGCCTTTCTTCAAGTATTTCAAAAAAGTACTCATCGTCACTGGTTCCTTGAAATTCGTAATCATTGCGTTCCAATATGAATTTTAGCAATTCAATGTTGAGTTGTTCGTCGTCAACTGCTAAAATATAGGGCTGCTGCTCAGTAGTTTGGGTCATGGAAAATATAGTATACCTTTACTAAAGTAAGAAAAACATTTCAGGTATATAGGGTATTATCTGAGCGGTATTAACAGTTAATGTTAATTGATTGATTATATGGCAATAAATCCATATATTTTGTGGTTCTACAACCAAAAATTAAGCTTACACAACATAAATTGAGTCATGGATAAAAGTAGGATTATATTTACAAAGTAAGTAATATAAAACCCAATTTCACTTATGGTACATGTTTTGGTAACGGGCGGGGCCGGATTTATTGGATCCAATTTTGTTCCTTATTTTTTAGAGAACAACACAAACGTTCATTTGGTAAATATTGATGCGTTGACCTATGCCGGTAATCTAGATAATTTAAAAGAAGTAGACGGGCATGATCGTTACACCTTTATTAAAGGTGATATTTGTGACAGACCTTTGATAGAGAAACTTTTCAATCAATATGATATTCAGGGAGTCATACACTTTGCTGCCGAATCTCATGTGGATAATTCCATTACCAATCCAGATGCTTTTATGCAAACGAACATCATAGGCACATTTAATTTGATTGATGTTGCCAAAAAACATTGGATGGTTGGCCCGGGCATTTACAAAGAAGCCTATAAAAATTCGCGATTTCACCACGTATCTACCGATGAGGTTTATGGTACCCTTGGTGAGGAAGGTCTTTTTATGGAAACAACACCCTACGCACCCAATAGCCCTTATAGTGCCTCAAAGGCATCTTCTGACTTTATTGTTCGTAGCTACCATCACACCTTTGGCATGAATGTGGTAACCACCAATTGTTCAAATAATTATGGACCCAAACAACACGATGAGAAGTTGATACCGACCATTATAAGAAAAGCGCTTTCTGAAGAGCCAATTCCAATCTATGGAGATGGATCAAACATTAGAGATTGGCTGTATGTTCTTGATCATTGTAAAGGCATTGCCCTTGCATACGCTAAGGGTAAATCTGGTGAAACTTATAATATAGGCGGTCATAATGAGCGCAATAATCTCTACATAGCCAAAAAAGTTTGTGATATTCTTGATAAAAAACACCCACTGCCCAACGGTAAGTCTTACCAAAAATTAATCACCTATGTAAAAGATAGGGCAGGGCATGATTTTAGGTACGCTATAGACGCGAGTAAAATAGAAGGTGAATTAGGTTGGAAAGCCGATGAGAATTTTGAAACCGGAATCGAGAAAACCATTGATTGGTATCTTAAAAGATATGTAGGAAAAAAGAATTCTAGTTTGGCCTAAAACACTTGCACCAATTTTAATACAACAAAGATGAAAGGAATAATATTAGCGGGTGGCTCAGGAACAAGATTGCACCCCATAACATTGGCTGTAAGCAAACAACTTATGCCTGTTTATGATAAACCCATGATTTACTATCCGCTTTCCACCTTATTGGAATCGGGTATTTGGGAAATCTTGATCATATCTACCCCACACGATCTGCCCTTGTTCAAAAAGTTATTGGGGGATGGCCGCAAATACGGTTGTCGTTTCGAATATGCCGTTCAAGAAGAACCCAATGGTCTGGCAGAAGCCTTTATTATTGGCGAAAAGTTCATAGGTGAAGATAAGGTGGCCCTAATATTGGGCGATAATATTTTTTATGGTACCGGCCTTGATTCATTATTACAATCCAACAACGATCCCGATGGGGGCATTATCTATGCATATCATGTTACAGATCCCGAACGTTATGGAGTTGTAGATTTTGATGAAGAAGGCAAAGTACTATCGATTGAAGAAAAACCCAAACACCCAAAATCAAATTACGCGGTACCTGGCATCTATTTTTATGATAATGAAGTAGTCGAGATTGCCAAGAACATAAAGCCAAGTTCTCGGGGTGAACTTGAAATTACTGATATTAATAAAGAATATCTTAAAATGGGAAAATTGAAGGTAAGCATTATGGACAGGGGAACGGCGTGGTTGGATACCGGTACGTTTACTTCTTTGATGCAGGCAGCACAATTTGTACAGGTCATTGAAGAACGACAAGGTCTTAAAATAGGTGCAATCGAATCTTCAGCTTATAAGATGGGCTATATCACCAAAAATCAATTTAAAAAATTGACTGAACCTTTCTTAAAAAGCGGGTACAGCAAACGAATGTTAGAAGTTTTATTATAGTATATGAATATCATTGAAACAGCAATAAGCGGTTGCTTTATAATGGAGCCCAAAGTCTTTGAAGATGAGCGCGGTTACTTTTTTGAGAGCTACAATCAAGAAAAGTTTGAATTGGCCACTGGGGCAAAACCATATTTTGTCCAAGACAATCAATCCTATTCAACAAAAGGCGTGCTAAGAGGTCTGCATTTTCAAAAAGGAGAATATGCCCAGGCTAAATTGGTCCGCGTTTTAGATGGTGAAGTATTGGATGTTGCCGTTGATATAAGACCAGGCTCGAAGACTTTTGGCAAGGTAGTTTCAACCTTACTTTCTTCCGACAACAAGAAACAAATGTTTATCCCAAGGGGATGCGCCCATGGATTTGTTACCTTGAGCGAACATGCCTCATTTTTTTATAAGTGCGACAATTTTTACAATGCCGCATCAGAAGGTGGTATCTTATATAATGACCCTGAATTTAAAATCGACTGGATTCTTGATGAATCTGAGTTGATTATTAGTGATAAAGACAAGCTATTGCCAACCTATAGTGAGACCGTTCCCAACTAAACCCCTAAACCGAAGTAAAAAATGAACATTCTAGTAATAGGCGCATCAGGTCAATTGGGCAGCACCATAAAATCTTTGGTTTCAAAGAAAAACGATGGGTTGAAATTTGTTTTTAAATCGTCTGCTGAACTTGATGTCACCGATTATAAAGCTGTTCATGAAGAATTGACTTCCAAACAATACGCCTATTGCATCAATTGTGCTGCGTTTACCAATGTTGATGGGGCAGAAAAAGACACCGATTTGGCCCGATTAATCAACATAACAGGGCCTAGAAATTTGGCTCTCAATTGCAATGAGACCAAAACGGTATTGATACATATCTCTACAGATTTTGTTTTTGATGGCTTTTTAAATGAGCCTTATAAAGAAGGTGATATTGCCAGGCCAATTGGTTTTTATGGGGATACCAAGTACAAGGGTGAGCGGGCCATTATCAACAATTTGGAAGAATACTTTATAATAAGAACCTCATGGTTATATTCTGAGTTTGGAAATAATTTTATGAAGACCATGATACGTTTGGGCACTGAACGCGATTCATTGTCCGTGGTATATGATCAAGTGGGTACGCCAACCTATGCCGTCGATCTGGCCAAGGTAATTCTTCATATAATCAATGCCCACAGTATTGAGTATGGTATTTATAATTATAGCAATGAAGGGGTGGCCAGCTGGTATGATTTTGCCAAGGCTATTTTTGATGGTTACGGTCTATCCGTTAATCTAAAGCCGATTAGATCATCAGAGTATCCCACGCCTGCCGAAAGGCCAAAATACAGTGTATTGGATAAGGCCAAGATTAAGAAAACCTTTGGTATTCAAATTCCCCATTGGAAGGAGAGTTTGGCAGTTGCCCTCAAGGCCCATTCTAAAATAAATATCTAAAGATTTTTGGTCTGTATTTTATGAAAGGCATCTGCTTGGAGCTTTAGCAATTCTTGGGCTTTAGCGCGCTTATAACGATACAACTCCTCTTCTGATTTAATATCTTCATAAATCTGCTGATTCATATGGGAATCTGTAGTTAAGAGCAACTTTCGTTGTTCCAATTTCTGGGTCACCCAAGTGGCCACAACGCTTTCGCCTTCTTCAAATTTTAAATCATATTCGCTTTTTGGAGCCAATAGTTTGGCGATAATAGGTGCTGTTTCAATCGCCAAGAAAAGTAAAAAGATAAAAAATGAAGGTAACCAAGGTAACTTATTCAGGGCATTGATACGGGCCATGAGCCCATCAAAACCATCAATTATGGGTTGTGAGTTTACGACAGCCTGATCATATTGGTCATTTAAAGAGGTAATTTTAGCTTCTACGGCCGCAATTTTAGATGTATTGACTTCTTTTAACTGTTGCAGTTCCAATAAATTGGCATCATGTTTTTCCCGCTTTTCTTTGTAAACAGGTCCTTTGCCCAAAAGGCCTGTACCTGCTGTGCCTTCGGCTTCTGTTATATAAGTATCGTACAAGGCATTGGTCTCGGCTTCTTTTGCTGTTAATTCTGCTTTTAGATTGGCGATGTCCGTATTCAAAGCCTCAATCGTAGGCGTGTATTGGAATGCCAACTGCTCTTTATTGGCCAAGGTCATGCTATTTTTTTCCTCCAAAAGCACTTGATTGATTTCTTTTTCAAAAATCTTCATTTCCAATGGTTTTGAAATTACGATGGCTATAATAATGGCCAATATAATTCTTGGGGCAGCTTGTAATAATTCACTTTTGATACTATCCCGCTTTTTAATTGTGGAAACTATATAACGATCTAAATTAAATATTAAAAGGCCCCAAATTAATCCGAAAAAAATGGAGACCAGTATATTGTCAAACACGGTAAATAACGCATAACCACTGGCTATAAAAGCCATTACAGCCGTAAAAAAAACGGTGGCACCAATACCTGCGTATTTGTTGCGCTCACCTTTTGAACAAGTTTGTAGAATATCTGTGTCAGCTCCTGAACAGAAGATAAAGAATCGTTGAATCATAATAGTGCTCGTTTAGTTTGATCTTCTATTAGAACGCAACTTTATCCCTTTTGTTACAAAAAAAAGCCCTATGAATAGGGCTTTAACGTTTATTGGCAATATTTGTTGGCCATAATTAAGAATACAGTTCCGTGTAATATTTATAAAAATAGGGTATGGTTTCAATGCCTTTCAGGTAATTCCAAACGCCAAAATGTTCATTGGGTGAATGAATGGCATCGCTGTCCAGACCAAAGCCCATCAAAATAGTTTTACTGCCCAATACTTGTTCAAAAAGGGCTACAATAGGAATACTACCACCCGTTCGTTCCGGAATGGGCGTTCTGCCGAAAGTGGTCTCATAGGCTTTGGCAGCAGCCTTGTACCCAATACTGTCCATATTGGTCACATAAGGCAACCCACCATGATGTGGCGTCACTTTGACTTTAACCCCTTTCGGAGCGATTGACTCAAAATGTTTTGAAAATAAGTCGGTGATTTCATCTGGGTCTTGGTGCGGTACCAATCGCATTGAAATTTTGGCATAGGCCTTACTGGCGATAACTGTTTTGGCTCCTTCGCCCGTGTACCCGCCCCATATACCATTTACATCCAATGTAGGGCGAATGGAATATCGTTCTGATGTAGTAAATCCTTTTTCACCCATAACATCACCAATGTCCAAGGCTTTTTTGTATTCTTCCAAATTAAACGGTGCTTTGGCCATTTCTTCTCGTTCGGCCTTAGAAACTACTACAACCTTGTCATAAAAATGTGGGACGGTGATATGGTGATCATTATCATGTAACGAAGCTATCATTTTGGCTAGCACATTAATCGGATTGGGCACCGCGCCACCATAAATACCCGAGTGTAAATCGCGATTGGGCCCAGTAACCTCTACTTCAACATAGCTCAAGCCTCTTAGGCCTGTCGTAATTGATGGTACATCATTGGCAATCATGCCCGTATCTGAAATCAAGATGATATCATTGCTGAGTTTTTCTTTGTTGTCGTGCAGAAAATCGGCCAAACTATCGCTGCCTACTTCTTCTTCGCCCTCAATCATAAATTTGACATTGCAGGGCAATTGATTGTTCTTGATCATAAATTCAACGGCCTTGACGTGCATATACATTTGGCCTTTATCATCGCAGGCGCCGCGGGCAAAAATGGCACCATCTGGGTGTAATTCGGTTTTTTTGATTACTGGTTCAAAAGGGGGGGAATCCCATAGATTTATAGGGTCGGGTGGCTGAACATCATAATGCCCATAGACTAAAATAGTAGGCAAATTGGGGTCTACCATTTTTTCTGCATAAACCACCGGATAACCCTTGGTCTCGCAAATTTCAGTTTGGTCACAGCCTGCATTGATCAAAGATTGTTGAACCATTTTTGCCGTTTCGAGCACATCGTGTGAAAAGGCACTGTCGGCACTTATTGAGGGTAATTTTAAAAGCTCAATAAGTTCACTGATAAATCTGTCTTTATGTTGCGAAATATAATTGTTGATTTGTTCCATGTAAGGTTTTAAAAGAGGACTAAAATTACGAAAAGAAGTTTTTAAAAAGTAGGTATTTCACTATTGAAAAATTGAATTATATTTGCAACCCAATTATTATTGGAGTATTAAGCGGGCGTGGTGGAATTGGTAGACACGCTAGACTTAGGATCTAGTGCCGTGAGGTGTGAGAGTTCGAGTCTCTCCGCCCGTACATAAAAAAAGCCGACTTTATTTAGTTGGCTTTTTTGTTTTACTCAATAGTCTTTTTGTTAAAGTAATTTTAATTGCTTTTGACCCAGCCAGATAGTTTGTAAATTTCTGAAAAACAAGCTATGAAAACGTCTGCTATGGGTTTGGTGGCCCTAACTACCTTTATTTTAATCATTATTACCATAATGGCAAGTATGAATTTTCCTTTTAGTTGGGTATTTTACTTAACTGTTATAGGACAGGCCCTTGTTGTATATATGGTATATAAAGTATTGACAGATTCTTACACCACAACAAAAACCTTCGATGATTTTTATGAAGATCACCCGATTGGTCGCCAAGACTAATGGGGAATAACCTGATGCTTTTTACGCGTTTTTTTTGAAGAAAATTCCATGCCCAATTCGGGGATGACCAACAATGGAATTTGCGTATGAAAAGCAGTGTTTTTAATGATGGGTTCCCTAGTCATTTTCTCCATATAACTATGCTGATAATTGAGCATGGCGAGTAGGTGTATTTCCAACTCTTGAGAAAACAACTCAAGCGTATGTGATATGGAATTTAGTTCGGAAACGGTATGAATATAGTGTTCTACTCCATTTAAGTATTTGCGTAACATACTAAGGTTGAACTGTTGCAACTCTGTTAGTGCCTTGATTTCATATTGTACATGTACTACGCGAATGGCGGCGTTGAATGTTTGCGCCATTTCAATGAGCGGCATTAATTCTGAAATGGTATAAAACCGATTAAAATCTGTTGCAAAAGCGATTTCTGTAGGCGTGGTAAAGTCAAAACGTTTTGGAATTGCCAATACAGGACATTTTTTCACATGTTTAATAATGCGCACTGTATTGCTTCCCATAAATACCTCTTCCAAACCAGAGGCACCCTTGGTACCCGTTACCACAAGATCAATAGTATAGCTGTTGACCAAATCTTTAATTTCGTCAACCAATAAATTGAAAGATGAGATGGTTTCAAAGCTATGCTGAGGATGGTCAAATTCTTTTTTAATTCGTTCAACAGTCTTTAAAAGGCCGTTCTCTGAAGCACTTCGGACAGTATCTTCAATTCGCACTCCGTCAATCATAGGTGCCATAAACCTGCTACTGGGAATGACCGGCGTGTAGGTGTTGAGCAAATAAAATTCACATGTATCATTCTGAAAAAGTTGAATGGCATACTTGATGGCATTCCATGCGTTATCTGAAAAATCTGTAGGTATTAAAATCCGCTTCATCCCAATTTCTTTAAGAATAAGGTAAAATTATTGCCTTCTAGGCGCGGATTCTATGACAAATATCAGCTTTTAAAAAACGCTTTTAACTTAAAATCCTTCAACAAGGTCTTTAAGTTTTCGCTCGTTTTTAATGCCAATTTTTTTGCCCGAAGTATGAATAAGTTCTTGCTTTTTAAATTCTGAGATGATTCGAATGGCAGATTCCGTTGCCGTGCCTACCACATTGGCAATATCTTCGCGTGAAAGGGTAAGAGCCAAATAACCATCTGCATCTTCACCAAAATTGTTTCTTAAATAAAGAAAAGCCTCAGCGATACGCTGTTTTACTGTCTTTTGAGACATATTGACAATTACATCGTCGGCCTCTTTTAAGTCATGTGCCATATGGCGCAATACTTCCAAGGTAAAATTAGGATTGCTGTTCAATGTTGTGGTAATGCTGTCTTTTGGAATAAAGCAAACTTCCATATCATTGACCGCCACAGCAGATAGGTTAGCGGCTTCTTCAGCAATCACGGAACGTTGCCCCATGACCTCACCTTTGGTGGCCAATTTTACTATTTGATCTTTGCCATTGGGGCTTAATTTAGAAAGTTTTGAAACTCCTCCCCGCACACAATAAACACCATTGAGCTTATCGCCTTCCTCAAATAAAGATTCTCCTTTTTTGATAGATTTGGTAGTTTTGGAATCAGAGACTTTCTTTAATTCTTCCTTGCTCATGGCCCGGAGCGAATTAAACTGTCGTACTATGCAATTCTCACATCTGTTTTCCATTTTATTGTGTTTGATTAATGGATTTCTAAAAGTACAATTTCAATTTATCAATTTAAAGCCTCTTTAACGCTATGATTCAAAAAATACAATATTCTTAGCGATGGTCTTATATTTAATACTCCTACTCTAATTGCTAACTTTTATACAAATAGGTCATTAAATCAGTCTGTGTAAGAGTCAAATACCTCTCCTTTATTATAACAAAGGTACATTTTAGGGCATTTTCAGAACCTGACAAATGTCATGTTTTTAGAACAGTGGTTATCGCATTTTTGTTTCAGGTATAAAAGCAAATGTGAATGATGGCAACAAAATGCTTTCATTGTGGTGATAATTGTGACGCGGCAAAAGTTGATTTTGATGATAAATCATTTTGCTGCCAAGGCTGTAAAACCGTTTACGAAATTTTTAGCTCCAATGACCTAGGCCATTATTACGATATAGAGGCCGCAGCAGGGACCACGCCTATTGAAATTTTGGGCAAATATGATTATTTGGACAATGTTGCTATAGTCGAGCGGCTATTGGAGTTTAATGAAGATGACCACCAAGTGGTCAATTTTCAAATTCCCTCCATGCACTGTAGCTCATGTATTTGGGTGCTAGAAAATCTGAATAAGCTGCACCCAGCTGTTCAAAATGCCCAAGTTGATTTCCCCAAGAAAACGGTACGAATAAGTTTTAGTGCCACTGAATTCAATTTGAAGGAATTGGTGATACTACTTGCCAAAATAGGTTATGAACCCTCAATTTCACTTAATGATTATTCAAAAAAATCTACAGTTGTAGATCGTAGTTTATTGTATAAGTTGGGAGTGGCCGGCTTTGCCTTTGGCAATGTGATGCTGCTTTCTTTCCCCGAGTATTTTGAAGTGCAGGAATATTGGCTAGATCAGTACAAGTTTGTGTTTAGGTGGTTGATGTTCACATTTTCGTTACCCGTTGTCTTCTATGCCGGCCGCGACTATTTCATCTCGGCGTATAAGGGCTTGAACTCTAAAATATTGAATATTGATGTACCCATAGCACTTGGTATATTGACACTTTTTGTACGAAGTACCTATGATATTGTCTTCAACCTGGGCTCTGGTTTTTTTGATAGTCTTACCGGATTGGTATTTTTCTTGTTGGTAGGTCGTTTTTTTCAACAGAAAACATATAGTTACCTTTCTTTTGAACGCGATTATAAGTCTTATTTTCCAATTGGGGTGACCAAATTAGAGGCGGATACTAAGGAAACAAGCATACCCATTTATGAAGTCAAGCCTGGTGATAGATTACTTATACGAAACCAAGAAATATTGCCAGTTGACAGTATTTTGATTTCTGGTAGTGCACAAATGGATTATAGCTTTGTCACTGGTGAAGCGGCATTGGTACAAAAGTTTTCGGGTGACAAACTGTTTGCGGGGGGCAAACAACAAGGAGGCCTTCTTGAGGTTGAGGTCTTAAAAACTGTACCGCAGAGTTACCTTACCCAATTATGGAGCAATGCGGCATTTAACAATAGCAAGGCTTCAACATTTCAAACCATAACGGACGGTGTAAGTAAGCGTTTTACAATTGCTGTGCTCACCATAGCCATAATTGCAACCGCTTTTTGGTTGGTCGTGGATCCCAGTAAATCATTGAATGTGTTCACCGCAGTTTTGATCATTGCATGTCCGTGTGCCATTGCCCTGGCAGCACCTTTTACTTTGGGCAATATGCTGCGCATTTTTGGCAAGCATAAGTTCTATGTGAAGGACACCAATACCATAGAACGAATGGCACAGATTGATACCGCCATTTTTGACAAAACGGGTACGTTGACCTCTACCTTTGAAAATACTATTTACTACGAAGGAATGGAGCTTACCGATGAAGAGGCTTCATTGTTGAAAAATACCCTAAGAGCATCAAGCCATCCTTTAAGCCGATCTTTGTACCAGATATTGGAAAGCCATCAAATAAGCACCTTAGATTCTTTTGAAGAACAAACGGGTATGGGTATTGAAGGCGTGATCGATAAGCGGTCCATAAAAGTGGGCTCTGCCAACTTTGTTGGAGAACAAAATCCTCACCGGGCGGAAGAGACTTCGGTGTATATAAGTGCCAATGAAAATGTAAAAGGTCGTTTTGTTTTTAAAAACAAATACCGTCAGGGCATAGGCCAATTGTTCAATAGGCTTGCCAAAAGGGTATCCCTCATCATTTTATCGGGCGATAATTCTGGAGAGCAGCGTGCCTTGGAACAATTGTTTTCATTTAAAATGCCCATGTGTTTCAATCAGCGACCAGAAGACAAATTGGCCTTTGTGAAGGCCTTGCAAGAAAAGAATAAAAAGGTAATGATGATTGGCGATGGATTGAATGATGCAGGGGCTCTCGCTCAGAGTGATGTAGGTATAGCGGTTTCAGAAAACATTAATGTGTTTTCACCAGCCTGTGATGCCATAATGGATGCCGCCAAATTGCAAAATCTAGATGGGTTTTTAAAGCTTTCTGCGCACTCCATCACTATCATTAAGGTGAGTTTTTTACTATCGTTATGTTACAATTTCATCGGACTCTATTTTGCAGTTACTGGGCAGTTACAACCTGTGATAGCGGCTATTTTAATGCCACTAAGTTCAATTAGTGTGGTCGTTTTTACGACGGTCGCCACAAATTTTTTAGAAAAAAGATTAAAGAAATAAAAGCTGACAAATGTCATTTTTTAGCCATGTGCAAGCATGTAGTTTTACGATCAAATTCAGGTAGGTATGAGTGTTATTTATGTGTTATTGGCAATTAGTATTACGGTCGCCATAATATTTTTTGCAGCTTTTGTTTTGTCTGTAAAAAAGGGGCAATACGATGATGCCTATACCCCTTCCGTAAGAATGCTCTTCGAAGATGAATTGGTAAAAGAATCAAGTTCAGATAATAATCAAAATAAAAGTCAAACGGATTAATTATGGAAGTTCAGCAATTTCATTACGATAATAAAATCGTACAAAAATTTTTGTATGCCACCATGCTTTGGGGCATCGTAGGAATGTTAGTAGGTCTTTTATTGGCTTTTATGTTCCTATTTCCAAACCTCACCGATGGCATTTCTTGGCTAAGTTTTGGGCGATTGAGACCATTACATACCAATGCGGTAATTTTTGCCTTTGTGGGCAATGCCATTTTCGCTGGGGTTTACTATTCGCTCCAAAGACTTTTGAAGGCCAGAATGTTTAGTGATGCCCTCAGTAGTTTTAATTTTTGGGGTTGGCAGGCGATTATTGTGGCCGCTGCCATTACGCTTCCTCTAGGTTACAGCACTTCAAAAGAGTACGCCGAGCTGGAGTGGCCCATAGATATTGCCATAGCCTTGGTATGGGTCGCCTTTGGATGGAATATGATAGGTACCATTCTTAAAAGAAGACAGCGCCATTTGTATGTGGCCATATGGTTTTACCTGGCAACATTTGTTACTGTGGCGGTATTGCACATATTTAATAGTTTAGAACTGCCCGTTACAGCCATGAAGAGTTATTCCGTTTATGCCGGGGTACAAGATGCCCTGGTGCAATGGTGGTATGGCCACAATGCTGTTGCCTTCTTTTTGACGACCCCATTTTTAGGCCTCATGTATTACTTTGTGCCGAAAGCGGCAAATAGGCCGGTATATTCCTATAGACTTTCCATAGTCCATTTTTGGTCATTGATATTTATCTATATCTGGGCGGGACCCCATCATCTATTGTATTCTTCCCTTCCAGACTGGGCTCAAAATTTAGGAGTTGTGTTTTCGATTATGCTGATAGCACCTTCTTGGGGTGGTATGATTAATGGATTATTGACTCTCCGGGGGGTATGGGACAAGGTCCGTAGTGATGCCACCCTTAAATTTATGGTGGTGGCCATAACCGGCTACGGTATGGCCACCTTTGAAGGGCCTATGCTTTCACTTAAAAATGTGAATGCCATCGCACATTTTAGCGATTGGATTATTGCCCATGTGCATGTGGGTGCCCTCGCTTGGAATGGCTTCTTGACCTTTGGTATGATCTACTGGTTGGTGCCCAAAATGTTTAAAACCACATTATACTCAAAGGGCCTTGCCAACTTCCACTTCTGGATCGGTACCTTGGGCATTGTGCTTTATGCCTTGCCCATGTATGTTGCTGGATTTACACAGGCCTTAATGTGGAAAGATTTTAATCCAGATGGAACTTTGGTCTATGGTAATTTCTTGGAGACTGTGAGTCAAATCATTCCTATGTATTGGATGAGGGCCATAGGGGGTACCCTTTATATAGTAGGTGCCTTAATCATGATTTATAATGTAGTTGTGACCATTAGAAAGGGAAGCTCTGTTGAAGATGAATTGGCCGAAGCACCTGCATTGACCCGTGTGTCAAAAAGGCGTGTGGCCGGCGAAACATTTCATACTTGGTTGGAAAGAAAGCCAATTCAATTGACCATTTTGGCCACTGTCGCCATTTTGATAGGGGGTATTGTACAGATAGTACCAACCATTTTGGTCAAGTCCAATATACCCACAATTACCAGTGTCAAGCCTTATACACCTTTAGAGTTGGAAGGTAGGGACCTTTACATTCGCGAGGGGTGCGTTGGTTGTCATTCGCAAATGGTGCGTCCGTTTAGGAGCGAAGTGGAACGATATGGCGAATATGCCAAAGCGGGTGAATTTGTATACGACCATCCATTTTTATGGGGCAGCAAACGTACCGGTCCAGACCTGCTTCGGGTTGGCGGCAAATATTCTGACAACTGGCATTTAAATCATATGTACGATCCCCAGAGTACCTCTTCGGGCTCTATCATGCCTGCTTACCAATGGCTTGTGCTCAATGAACATGATCGCAGCGATGTACAAGATAAAATGAAGGCCATGGTAAGCTTGGGTGTACCGTATACAGATGAAGATATTGCCAATGCCCCAGAACAAATGTTGGAACAGGCCATTAAAATTGAAAAAAGCCTTTATGTAGATCCCGAGTTCGCAAAAACGTATGAGGCCGATATGCAATATGCCAAAGAAAATAATGAAGCCTTTGTTCAAATGCGCGATCGAGAAATTGTGGCGTTGATAGCCTACCTACAAAGATTGGGCACCGATATTAAAGTGAAAGAAACAGACGAACTAATATCTCAAAATAAATAGGCCATGCTAAAATTTGTAAAAAACCATATGGAAACAATTGATGGGGTGGCAACTTATCCCATGATATCATTACTTATTTTCTTCGTGTTCTTCACCATATTGTTCTGGTGGGTGTTTACAGCAAGTAAGGCACATATAAAAGAAATGGGCGAACTGCCTTTGGATAACGATAACCAACAAAATATTTAACATTATGATTTCAAGAACTCCTTGGTGGATTCGCATCCCGGTACTTTTTTTCATCATCTTCGGGCTGATGGAGTATTTTATAGATTCTGGGGCCAAACCCGCTTTTATAGAATATCCTATCACACAGGTTTTTATGTTGATGGTCTTATTGATTTTAGTGGCCATTGAATTGATATTAAAATCTATAGAAAATGTCATGTTCCGAACGTTGTCCCCTGAGGCGCAGGAGCGCTATTTGGCAGCCAAAAACAAAAAAGTGGAATGGACTTGGGGTAAAGAACTCTATGCCAGGTTGACCAAAACAAAGGCCATTGAAAAAGAAGGTGAAATTATTCTTGACCACAATTATGATGGAATACGCGAACTTGACAATGTATTGCCACCCTGGTGGGTTTATATGTTCTATGCCACAATCATATTCGGGGTCGTTTATCTAGTTCGTTTTCATATTGCCAATGATTATGATCAACAATTGGAATATGAACAAGAAGTTGCTGCGGCACAAATAGCCATTGAAGAATATAAGAAAACTGCAAAAAATCTTGTTGATGTCAACACGGTTGAACTGTTGACAGATGCTTCTGATTTAAATGCAGGTAAAGCGATATTCACAACCAATTGTGTAGTTTGCCATATGGCCGATGGTGGCGGAGGTATTGGTCCAAATCTGACCGATAAATATTGGATTTTGGGCGGGGGCATCAAAAATGTCTTTAACACCATATCTGAAGGAGGCCGAGACGGTAAGGGTATGGTAGCTTGGAAAAATAGTTTAAGACCTGTTGAAATGGCTCAAGTTGCCAGCTATTTACTTCAATTTCAAGGTACCACACCTGCAAACCCCAAAGATCCTGAAGGTGATTTATATGAAGATGAAGAATCTATTGAACCGGAAGAGGTGGAGCCCGCAACACAAAAGGCTACTGAAACAGACGAAGTGGTTATGAATAATTGATCAAAATCAACTTAAAGTCAGCATTAAAGACCAGCCAAGCCGATCATGTTAATGCCATGGTCATGTGTAATATTCACAGTCGGTAATTGATTTAGAATGGACGAAAATTTTAGAGATTCAATAGGTACTATAAATGCTGAAGGTAAAAGGGCCTGGGTCTTCCCAAAAAAGCCCAGCGGACGATTCTACGAATACCGTAAGTATGTAAGCTATGCCCTCTTATTATTTTTGGTGATATCACCCTTCATTAAAATCAATGGAAACCAATTTTTGATGTTCAATGTATTGGAAAGGCGTTTTAACATCTTCGGATTTCCATTTTGGCCCCAAGACTTTCATTTAGTGGTCATTTCCATGATTACAGGGGTCATTTTTGTAGCCTTGTTCACGGTCGCATATGGCCGAATATTTTGTGGATGGATGTGCCCCCAGACCATTTTCATGGAGATGGTGTTTCGTCGCATAGAATTTTGGATAGATGGCGATCGTGGTGCCCAGATCCGGTTGGATAAATCGCCTTGGAATGCAAAGAAAATTCGCAAACGACTTATAAAGTGGTTCATTTTCTTTCTTATCTCTTTTTTAATTGCCAATGTATTTCTGGCCTATTTAATAGGCAGTGATAAATTGATAAGATACATCACAGAAGGACCTTTAGCTCATTTGGGCACCATGGTGCCACTGCTTATTTTCACAGCGGTCTTCTATTTTGTATTCGCTTGGTTTCGCGAACAGGTATGCATCATCGCCTGTCCTTATGGGCGTATGCAAGGGGTGCTGTTAGATAATAAATCCATCGTGGTTTCTTACGATCACAAAAGAGGTGAAGGTGACAATGGGCGCAAAAAATTTAGAAAAAATGAAAACCGTGACGCCTTGGGTCACGGTGATTGTATTGATTGTTTTCAATGCGTTCATGTTTGTCCCACAGGAATAGATATTAGAAACGGGACTCAACTTGAATGTGTCAATTGTACAGCTTGCATTGATGAGTGTGACGAAATCATGGACAAAATCAATAAGCCCAAAGGTTTGATACGCTACGCCAGTGAAGATGAAATCAATAAAAAGGAAAAATTCAAATTTACGGCCCGCATGAAAGGCTATACCGCCGTATTGGTCATTTTAACGGGTATTTTGGTTGGTATGCTCTTTTTGAGAACAGAACTTGAAGCCAGTATTTTACGGTTGCCCGGTCAGCTTTACGAAAGAAAAGAAAACAATATGATTAGTAATGTGTATACCTATAAACTCATAAACAAAACTGTTAAAGATATCAATGATGTAAGTTTTAAACTCCTCTCACATAATGGTACAATTAAGATGGTTTCGCAAGATAGTTTTGAAGTTCCTGCCGAAGAGCTGGCCGAAGGAACACTTTTTATTGAAATCAACAGTTCGGCCCTGAATGGAGATAAAGACAAATTGAAGATAGGTGTTTATAGTGGTGATAAATTGATAGAGACAACGGTGACACAATTTTTGGCACCCCGTAGTTATAATTAAACAAGATTAAATTAAGTGCACATAACGCAATAAAATATACATCATGAAAATTAATTGGGGAACAGGAATTGTTTTAGCGTTTATTGGCTTTATAGCCTTTATACTCTATTTCGTAATTAGAATGAGTACAGATGATCGCGTAAATCATGATTTGGTCACCGACGCCTATTATAAAAAAGAATTGGCCTATCAAGAAGAAATTGATGCCGAGAAATTAGCTGCAGAATACAATGCCAAGCTAATGATCACAAAAATAACGGATGGTTTGGCAATTGAATTTCCCGATCAATTCGAATTTAAAGATATTACGGGCGAAGTGTCCCTATACAGACCGTCGAACAGGCAATTGGATTTTAACTTTCCTATAAGTTTGTCCAATACACATTTGCTCATACCTGACAATAGCCTGCTAGACGGTCGATGGGACATTACCGTAAAATGGAATTACAAAGGAAAAACATTTTTGCACAAACAAAAACTGGTTTATTGACTATGTTGTTAGCAGCTCTGGCTTTGGGTTTTTTGGGTAGTTTACATTGCATAGGTATGTGTGGCCCCATCGCATTTATGCTCCCATTGGACAGGACGAACAAAACAAAACAAATACTGCAGCTATTCATTTATCATTTTGGTCGTTTGATGGCTTATGCGATAATGGGCCTTGTTTTAGGGTTGATAGGCAAGGGACTTTTGCTATTTAGTTTGCAACAAAAATTGTCCATTTTAATAGGCGGTATCATGATACTATTGGTATTGCTACCTAAAAAACAACTACAAAAATATAACTTTGCCAAACCTGTTTATGCAATTCTCGGCAAGCTTAAATCAAGCCTTGGTGGGCAATTAAAAAAACGCACACCCGATGCTTTTTTGACTATAGGCTTCTTAAACGGATTTTTGCCGTGTGGTCTGGTCTATATGGCCCTTTTAGGGGCTATTGCCTTAGGGGGTCCATTTAAGGGTGGCCTATATATGTTGTTTTTTGGTTTGGGAACCATACCTTTAATGACATCGGCAGTATATTTGGGCGGCTTTTTAAAAAGCCCCATCAAACAAAAAATAAGAAAGCTGGTGCCCGTATTCGTAGTGGTCATTGGGTTGCTGTTTATATTGCGGGGCATGGGTCTTGGCATTCCCTATGTTTCACCCAAACCAGTACAGAACAACATCGCAACCGCACAAATAGAATGCCATCAACCTTAAAGTGCATCCTGCATAGTATTTTTTGATATAATTGTTGTTCACACTTCATGTGGACATCAAGTAAATTATGACACTAACAAAATAAAGATAATGCGCATAACAACAGCAGAAGAAGCAGTCAAGACCGTTCAATCAAATGAACGTGTATTTTTTCAAGGAGCGGCAATGACCCCCAATGAACTTATTGATGCCCTTTGTGAGCGTCATCAAGAATTGGACAATATTGAAATCATTTCAATACATACCGAAGGTGATGCCAAATACACCAAGCTACCGTACAGTGATACTTTTAATTTGAATTCTTGTTTTGTTGGGGGCAATGTTCGTAAATATGTAAATACCCAGTATGGTGATTACATACCCATCTTTTTAAGTGAAATCCATTTGCTCTTTAGGCCAGAAAATTTGCCTTTGGATGTGGCTTTTGTTCAAGTATCACCACCAGACAAACACGGCTATTGCTCTTTGGGTGTTTCTGTAGATGTAGCTTTGCCTGCGGTTCGCACAGCCAAAAAAATTGTAGCTCAAATCAACCCACATGTGCCACGAACCCATGGCACCGGTATTGTGCATGTTGATGATATTGAATGTGCGATTGAGGTCGATAGACCTATTCACGAGCATACCCCCGTGCCAATTTCAGAAATGGAACATCGTATTGGGGCCCATGTCGCCTCATTGATTGAAGATGGAGCCACCTTGCAAATGGGAATAGGGAACATTCCAAATGCAACATTGGCCAATTTGAACAACCATAAACGCTTGGGCATACACACCGAAATGTTTTCTGATGGGGTTCTCCCCTTATTAGAAAGTGGTGTGATTTCAGGTGTAGAGAAAAAAATAAAACGGGGCAAGATAGTAAGTTGTTTCGCCGTGGGTTCTCGTAAATTATACGATTTTATTGATGATAACCCTATTTGTGATTTTAGGGATGCCGCTTACACCAATGATACCGCCCGCATACGCTTGAACCCAAAAGTGACTGCAATTAACAGTGCCATTGAAATAGATTTGACCGGTCAAGTTTGTGCAGATAGCATAGGCAGCTACCAATTTTCGGGGGTTGGCGGTCAAATGGATTTTATTCGTGGCGCGTCCCTATCAGAAAGGGGTAAGCCCATATTTGCAATGTCATCTGTAACCAAAAAGGGAATTTCGAAGATCACCCCCTTTTTGCAACCAGGTGCCGGGGTTACCACCACAAGGGCACATATGCATTATGTGGCAACAGAACATGGGGTGGTAAATTTATTTGGAAAGAACCTACAGCAACGTGCGAAAGCTTTAATTTCGATTGCCGACCCAGCTCATCAGGAAACGTTGGAAAGGGCGGCATTTGAAAGATTCAATGGAAAATAAAAGGGGAAAGAACTAATAAAACTTTCCCCTTTTACCGAAACTCAAAATCACTGGTAATGCGACGATTAATGTCCGTCTAGATTTTAATATTGATCAATAAGATAATTGATCAGGTCTGTTGTGGTGACAATCCCCACCAATTTTTCGTTTTCAATTACTGGTACCGCATGAAATTCTTTGCTGGCCAAGAATTTGGCCACCTCTTGAATAGTCGATGTGGGCAATACACTGATAACATTTTTTACCATCACTTGTTCAAGGGTGAACATGTTGTACACCATGGTGTCCACTTCTTGTTCATCCTCGTCTACGGCATCTGCGAAGCTGATGCGCATTAAATCTGTATAACTGAGCATACCTACTACTTTGTCTCCTGAAGTGACTGGAATATGCCTTATATGGTTTTTCTTAAATAGCGATTCAGCTTTGACCAAATCATCTTTAATGCTCAAGGTGACCACATTTTTGGTCATTATTTGTGAGACGGGTACGCGCTTTTTCATGATTTATCGATTTTGAATTATACCTTCAAGGTACACTCGAATGGTGGCGACAACTATGATAAATATCAGTTTAAAGCCTCTTCGGCCCTAAAAATCTTTTCGCTTGGCCTTCCAAGCCAAACGAAATATGGGTGCCAATGTCCATAAGCAGAGCATAGATATTGAAATGAATAAACCTAATTGTGTGCCAAAAAACTTTTTGAATACGGCCCCCGTGTAGCCCAACAATGCTGAGATATCGAGTTTTAATAAGATAAGTGTACGTGATAAATCGATGGGGTTGAACATTGTTGCCAATAATGAAAAGTTATCCAAAGGATATTCTTCAAATAGAATCAACGACATCAAAAAAAGCCCATCATAGATCACGGCCATAAATAGCCATAATAAAACCGAGTACCCAAAGCCCATGATTTTATTCTCATTGGATATCGCAATATTAAAAGCCATTGCTGTAAATATCAATGTTAAAAACGTGCCTGTGACCAATAGTAAGGAGAAGTCAAAAATGGCATTGCTTTCAAAAAGGCCATATAGAGCAAACGGAATTCCCAATCCTAGAATAAGACTTAGGGATAATGAACAGGCCACGCCAAAATATTGCCCCAAGAAAATAGACGTTCTCTTTATGGGTTGCGCCAGTAACAGCTCTGTAAATTCTCGCGAATTGTAAAAGTACATAACGCCAAAGATGGTCCCTATCAATGGCACAAGAATTATAATAATGTTCATCAAGGTGATAACTGCTTTTGAAAGATCATTGTTCAAGAACAAGAGCACAAAACCTAGCAGTAGGTAAAACAGAAAATAGACGTAGCTCCATCTACTTCGTATCAAATCATAAAAACTGTACTTTAATATCTTAAACATTTTGTGCGGTTAAAGCTGCGATGGCATGTTCAAAATTGGTTTTATGGGTCAAGTTTTGTAATTCTTCAATAGTACCTTTAAAGTAGATTTGGCCCTCTAAAAGATAAACTATTTCATCGGCCACTTCTTCTACAAATTGCATGATATGTGAGGTTATTAAAAAGGTCTTGCCTTTTTTCTTTTCTTGAGCAATCAATTCTTTAAGGGTTAATAGGGCGATGGGGTCTAGGCCAGTCGTGGGTTCGTCTAAAATAATCAAAGGGCTATCAAACATAAATGTCAAAACCAGGTTAACTTTTTGTTTGGTCCCTCCCGAGAGGGTATTAAGTTTTTTGTCTAAAAAAGGTTCGAGGCCAAAGCGCTGAATAAGTTCATCTGATGAACTTGGTTTTGATCTAAGGTCTATGATCATTTTTATCAGTTCACTAACTTTTAGATTGCCCGGAAAATTTGCAATTTGTGGCAAATATTCAATGTTCTCGCGGTATTTCCATTGGTTTTTTATGTCTTTTTGATTAAGATGTATTTTACCTTTATTGGGCAATACCATACCTAAAATGGCTTTTATCAGTGTAGTCTTACCAGAACCATTGGGCCCCAATATGGCATAAATACCTCCGTTTTGTATTTCCAAGTCAACACCTATCAACACTTTGTTCTTGCTAAACCTTTTATGTAGTTCTTGTATTTGAATCATCATATTTTTTTCATTAGCGGCCTAGCATCCATAAGATTATCAGGTGTGAAAACGGGAGAGACTTTTTCAGAAAAATCAATAATGTCCATAAAAAGGCTTCGCAATAGGATTATGGTTTCTGGTGTCCTGTTGACGATATATGAAAACAACTTTACCGGGCGATAGGGAACATCACCTATACCATTATCATCAAGGTCATACCCAGTGTAATCGCTCCAATAATTCTCATTAAATACATTGTCATTGAGTTTACTATTGTATGAAATATCAAATGAATTGTATAAGAAATTGTTATGCTCAAAGGTATTGGAATAACAAGCGCCCAAAACCTTAATGGCCCAGCCGTTGTTTACAAAATGGTTGTTGGTGTAGCGAATACGATTTGAACCTTCTATATTGATGCCAATCGTGTTTTCTTTAAAGGTATTTCCGCTAATTTCTGCATCATTTATTTCTTTTAAGAGCATGCCGTAGGCAGCTGTGCCCCAATTCTCCAGAAATTGGTTTTGATACATTTTGATGCGCTTTGAGAACATTACGGCTACACCTGCTCCATTATTTTTAAAGGTATTGTTGGTGTAGATGTCGTCGTTGGAGAACATAAAATGGAGGCCGTACCTAAGATTGTTTGAGCTAATGTTGTTATTTATTGTAATGTTATCTGAAAATTCTAGATAAATACCATCGCGTACACCCTGCACTATATTGCGATCAATCTCAATATTCTTTGAGTACCAAAGTTGAATACCGTTGCCAGAGTTATATTCATCAATTGCATCGCCAATTATTTTATTGTGATATACCTTTCCATGGTCCGATTTTTCTAAGTAAATGCCAAAAAACAGCTTTTCAAGAACAACATTCTGTATCAAAAAAAAGCTGCTTTTAACTACTCGAATGGCCGCATGATCACTAGTGTAGCTAGTACCTACATTAATTAAAAAAAGCCCATCTATGGTCACATGGTCAGAAATAATTCTAATGATTTCACCTTGGTCTTCACCATCAACAATAGGGTAATTTTGACCCAATAACGTCAAGGGCTTATCAATAACTATATTAAATTCTTTGTAAGTACCTTTTTTGATAAGAAGGGTATCAAAATCAACTGCCATTGAAATTCCCTTTTGAATGGATTTTACATCACAATCATGACATATGGATATAGTCTTAGAATAGGCCAAATGCATTTGCAGGACAATCAACACCAAAATTAAATTGCCCAATTTGATCATTAACGGATGATTAAGAATTTAGAGTTTTGATGAGCTTTTACCCAGTGTATGGTTTCTTTAGGAAATCGCATATGCTGCTGGGTATCCAATTTATGGTTCTCATTGTTGATATGAAATTCAATTTGACCTTCAAGAAGTAACAAAACTGCATCTTTTGGTGAGGTGTGCTCTGGAAATATGGCATCTTTCTCCAAAGTAATGGTCAATATTTCAAATGAATTTTGTGACGCTATTTTTTCAAGTGTCAAACCTTTAAAGGGCTGTTTTTTAATAAGAGATTCAACCGAAATCATGCTGGGTCTTTTTAATAGTGTTAAACAGGTTATTTTTTGAATCTTGTTTGCAATTCATTCCATGTTAAAATAGTGCCTCCGTATGAATTTAGCGACTTCTCTGCCGATTCCGGTAATTTAAAAGCGGATAAATATTCGCCCATGGGACTTGGAATACCCTTGCTGATCAGATAGGTTGCCTTTGTAGCATCAATTAAACTGCCTGGTTGGTCAAAATCATTGACAAAAAACATGGCAAATTTTGACTGGTCTTCATTTTGTAAATGGTTCAACATACATTCGGCGGCATCAAAAACAATTACTTTCGCTTTTTTGGTCACCAATTGTGCCGCATGTTGTTGGTCAACTATGGTCATACTACAGTAATGACATGCCGTTTCGCCATATGCAATGGGCTTGGCTTTAGGTGTGCAGCCCACAAATATCATCAAGACAATTATCAAGGTAGTTCTTCTCATGCCATTTTCATTTTATTTATTCGTTTTGCACTGCTCACATGGCGCCACCCTATATACGAAGCTATCAAGGTTGAGCTCATACCCACAAACATAAGATAGGCACCTAGCCTTGGATAGGAGTACGCATCAAAATTAAGCATTCGTTTATGCCCAAAAAGCGGCGGTTTGTAACTCATTGGTGTACCATCTGGGTTTTGCAGTTTCATGATGGCATTTGGGTCTAGGTTTGTGCCATAGTCAATCATCCAAGCATTGAAATCATACATTCCTAGAATACCAAGAATTGACATTAAGACAAACCAACCTAAAAACCATTGAAAACCTAGTTGCTTGAAATAGCCCAATAGACCTATCAAGAAGCCCAATGATACCATACTTATAATAACGATCGGAAATACGGAGAACTCCCACATATCTTGCGCTTTTGGCAGGGTTTTCATACCAATATAATGGTTTAGGCCGTCAATATTTTGTATGTCAAATTCATTTTGACCTTTTAAACCATTAATGTAAATATCCAACCCCAAAGGTTCAGGATATTGTGGCGCTCCAAGCTCAATGTTCCACAAGGGAAAAACAAAAAGACCAAGTAAAAATATGGGTCCTATGATCATGAATAAACTAGCTCTTTTCATGTGGCAGGTGATATTTTATGAATAATAGAATTCTAATTTAAAGGCATAAAGCGGATTGCCAAGATGCACTATCCGCTTCATGTTTTTAAAACTTTTCAAGCTTTTATTCGCCAAGGGACCATGACAAAGGCAAGCTTGAACTGGCCGGTGAGACCCTTACATAACCTTGCATTTCTTGGTGAAGTGCAGAACAGAAATCAGTGCAATAAAAAGGCCATACACCAACTTGTTTAGGTTCCCATATCGAAGTTTTGGTCTGACCAGGCATAATCAACAATTCTGATGTGTTTTGCCCTATGATTGAAAATCCATGTGGCACATCAAAATCTTGTTCATGATTTGTGATGTGAAAGTACACCTTGTCACCAACTTTGATACCTTCAATATTATCAGGAGTGAAATGGCTACGAATTGTAGACATGTAAATATGCACTTCTTTGCCGCTTCTTTCCACCCTAGCTTGATCCGGAGAGGTTACGGCATATGGATGCTTGTTCTCATCTAAGCGATAGATTTTCTTAGAATTATCGCGAAGCAATTCTGCGGGGCATCCTGCGGCATAATGCGGCTCACCGTGTGTTGGAAAGTCATAGATTAATTCCATTTTTTCTCCAGAAATGTCATATATCTGCGCGGAGTGTTCCATTTCAGGGCCAGTTGGCAGATAACGGTCTTTTGTGATTTTGTTCATGGCCACAACATATTTACCAAATGGTTTTCTTGAATTGCCGCCGGGTATCATTAAATGCCCTACCGAATAATAAGTCGGTTTTCTATCTATCACCTCCCATGATCCGAGCTGCCATTTGACAACTTCTGAAGATATAAAGAAGGTGGTGTAGGCATTTCCCTTGCCATCGAATTCGGTATGTAGTGGGCCTAGTCCTCCGCTCCTAACAACACCTGCCATAACATCTTCAAATTTAAGGATTGGGATACCATAAGCTTCACCATCAAATTTTTCTCCTTCAATGGCAGACAACATTTTAGTAAAAGAATGCACTGTAAGGTCTGCAGAAAGTTTACCGGCCCCTATAATATATTCTCCTGAGGGATCAACATCACAACCGTGTGGAGATTTAGGAGTAGGAAGAAAGAATACTGCGCCCGGTACTTCTGTAGGGTCTACAGTCAACACTTCTTTTTTCATGGTAGTGGTACCCATATGGGTTTCATCATTATACACATTATGGGCATAGTTTGCGGCCATTTTTGTGCCTCCACCGTTATTCACATATTCTTCTATCTTTTTCCAATTAACAGCAGCGATAAAATCCTTGTCATTTTGTGAGGCATTGACTTCCATAAGCGAGTTGGACTCTTCTGTATTATACGTACTGAAAAAATGCCATCCGTGTGATGCTCCTCTTCCGGGGTGGGAGAGATCATAGTTGAACCCAGGCATCAAAACTTGGAATTTTATATCCAATCGGCCAGTTTCGGGTGCAACACTTATGAAGCTGAGTGCCCCTTTAAAGTTTCCTTTGTATTCGTTAATGGGCATATCCCTTTGTGGAACAGGCACTGAAAACCGGGTACCGGCTATTACATACTCCGTATTTTCGGTAATGAAGGAAGAACTATGGTTACCCGCACTGTTGGGAATTTCAATAATTTCCTCCGTCTCAAAAGTGCTTAAGCTGACGCGCGCTATTCTAGGGGTGTTGTTCCCATTCACAAAAATCCATCGACCATCCAATTCACCATTGGTTTGGGAAATATCTGGATGGTGAAGATCATCCCATGGCACAAAACCAAATGAGGTGTTCAACATGGGTTTAGTCTCTTCTGAATACCCATAACCCGATGTAGGAAATTGTGAGAAAACAGGTATTTCTTTAAACATTCGGCCAGAAGGAAGTCCGTAAACAGTAAGGTTACCGCTATAACCTCCCGAAAGGAATGCATAATACTCATCTTGCTCCCCAGGGGCAACATATACTTTTTCAGCGGCACTCGAAGATAAAGCTCCGTTTGCGCTGCCCTGCTGGTTGCAGCCTGTAAACAAGGTGGCAGCGGCAAAGAGGGCCATCACAGAATAACTTATTTTTTTCATTTGTTTTAATTTAAAGTTGGATTTAATATTATTCATTGGGTGGCAGAATTACCTTGTCCACAACATGGACGATGCCATTGCCTGCAGGAATGCTCGCCAATATCTTTGCGCCACCTACATAAACATCATCACCTTTTACTTCGACCGTGGTGTTTTGGTCGTTGGCCTGTCCCAATTTTTTGAATTTTTTGAGGAATTCTTTATCATAGTTGCCCGGGGTTACATGATGTTTTAGAATATTGGACAAGGCCTCTTTGTTTTCTGGTTTTAATAAGTCCTCTACCGTACCTGCGGGCAAAGCATCAAAAGCTTCATTGGTAGGTGCAAATACCATTAATGGTCCTGCATTGACCAGCACATTTTCTAAATCGGCTGCCTGAACTGCAGCAACCAAAGTTGTATGGTCTGGTGATCCAATGGCTATGTTCAATACATTGGGCGTGGCCTCATCGTCTTGAATGAAAGCCTGACCTTGTTCTTTGTTGAGTTCTACATCGTTGGTAGAATTAGATGTGCTATTGGTTCTGTTCTCCGTCTTACAGGCCAAAATCAATAGGGCCAAAAATAAAAGACTGAACCAGTTTTTAGGTTGGAAAATTGTTTTCATATAGTGTATTTAAAGAGTTCTGAAATATTCTAGAATGGAACGTGACTGTTCTACGGTCAAATTTTGATTGGCCATGGCCGCCCCGTTGAATTCAACCAAGAGATCCTTGGCACAACGATCTTGCTCAACCATCAATTGGGGATCTAAAATCATATTCATTATCCATTCTGGACTTCTACGTTCCAAAATGCCGTCAAATGAAGGGCCGATAAACCTTTTATATGGTTTATGACAAGCAGTACAATTGGTCTTGAATATGGCGGCTCCTGCCTCGGCCATTGCTGTATCAATGGTTGGGTCAAGGGTGAGCGATTTAATCTGGCCTACGCCTTTTTCGTCCAAAATGACCCTTTTAGATGCAGGAACTTCGTCTGTTACCGGAGCTGTAGACTCTGATTTTTGTTCGGTCTTGGTTCTAGTAACGCTAAAACCATCTTCTTTTTTTTCTTCTTTGCCACCGCAGGCTATCAATAGCAGGGAAAATAGACAAGCACAAATAGGAATACAAGATTTCATAGAGGTTAATTTTATTAATTGACCAAATGTATACCCTTTGAATTGTGAAAAACATGATCTTTATCATATTTAAGACAAAAACATCTTTTAATATTTAATTTTGAATTCTAAAGCATTTCTATGTTATCCAATTCGTCTAAGTATGCCATTAAGGGTGTTTTGTATTTGGCCATGAAATCCAGCACGGAAAAAAAGATTTTGGCGAAAGAATTGAGTGTGCCTATTAATGTGCCGCCATCCTATATTGCAAAGTTATTACAAGAGTTGGGAAAGCACGGAATTGTCTCATCTACCAAAGGACCAAAAGGTGGGTTTTACCTTAATGAGGCCAATCGAATTATCCCGTTGATTAAAATTGTTGATGTTATTGATGGCGGTTACCGATTAAAATCTTGTATGCTCAGTTTAAGTGATTGCAATGAGGATCATCCTTGTCCCTTGCATAAAATGGTCGGCAATACCAAAAGTAACTTTGTAAAGCAATTGCAGGAAACAACGGTCAATGACCTTGTGGCCGATATCAAAGCAGGTAATTCATTTTTACCATTATGAGAAGCAAAAAGCCAACCGATTATAGCTGGCTTTTTATTGTATATTGATCATTGTTTAAATACACCTAGAAAACAAAATTGACAGAAGCAAAGGCATTTTGCCCGGGAGCAAATAGCGGTAGGTTATTGCCCCTGACCGATCTCGACAAATGTTCATAATAGTTGGCGTCAAGTACATTGTTAATCCCGGCCGAAATGTTGGCGTATTTGGTAAATTGATACTGTAAATTGATATCAAACAAAGAAAATGAAGGTGTTTGGGTTTCTCCAAATTCATTTGAGATTCGGTTTTGTTTCAGTACGTGCCTAAATACAAGCTCAGGCCGTAATTTGCCCTCTAAATAATTACCAATAAGGGTATATCTTATATCCATAGGGGCGATTTCTGGCAAAGGTTCATCACGTTGTCAATCTTGGGCGTAGGTGTAAGCCAATCCAATTTGTTGTTGCAATCCCAATAACAGTTGTTGGGTCCAATTAATTTCAAAACCTGTTTTTACGGCATTGTCAATATTGGTGAATTGTCTAACGCCTGGGCTATTGGGGCTTGAGCAACATAATCAGCGAAATAAATATGACCATCGAAGATTTCACACTTCAAAAATATAATCAAGTATTACGCTTAGATATAATATTTGTCAATTTAGAATTGTGGACAAATAAAAAGAGAGCCCTACCACGAGCTCCCTCTATTTATAAAAACAGTTAAATTTCAAAAAATTCTGACCAAAGAATCTGTTGTGGTAGTTTATATTTTAAAGGTGACTACCGGCAATTTGCTATGGTTGGCAATATCTTCACCAATGCTGCCCATAAAGAAATGTGCAAGACCTCTACGACCATGAGTTGGGATGCCAATAATATCTGCAGCAATTTTTTCGCTATAGTTTAAAATACCTTTTTCAATGGTGTAATCATTGTAAATTTCAACTTCAAGCCCCAATCCGGCTTTGTTCAAAAACTTGGAGATTCGTTCATAAATATCATCAGTGCTCAAAAACTCATCTGCTGGTGTATTTATGTAGACCATGTGTAGAGTTGCACCCAATAACTTAGCAAAATTATCTGCCTTTTTCGCAACCGCGATACTTTCTTCTTTGAAGTCACAGGCAAATACAAACCGCTCGGCCTTAAAGTCTTTCACATCACCCTTTACAACTAAAACAGGAATGTTGGCACTGCGTACGACACGCTCCGTGTTTGAGCCGACAAAAATTTCTTGAAGGCCGTCAACTCCATGGGAGCCCATTACGATTAAATCTACCTTGTGTTTTTCGGCAACTTCATTTACTTCACTGAAAACTTTGTAATGTTTTATGATCGGTACTACCTTGACTTTTTTTAAATATGGCTTGTCCAAAAAGTTTTTGAACCGTTCTTCGGTCATTTTCATTAAATGGACAATATGTTCTTGTGGCATATACTCAGAATTGGCCATTATTGCGGGAGAAAGTTCCAACATATGCAAAACATAGAGCTCCGCATTGTTTTTTGTGGCCAAGGTTGATGCAACTTTTAGCGCTATTTCTGATTGTTCTGAGAAATCGATGGGTACAATAATACTTTTCATCTTTCTAGTTTTTGTGGGTTAAACGGTCATCGAAAATAACCTGGTGTCAGGTTTTTTACGTTGTAGCTTCAAGTCGAACGCCATACTTATGTTTCTAATAAATGGTCGTCCTTTCTGTGTTACTGTTATACGATTGGCATCAATTTCAACCAAACCATCACGTTCCAGTTCACTTAAATTGTCAATTATATGTTGAACATCAAGAGCATGTTCATTACCTAGTTCCCATGATGTTTCAAAATGGCACATTAAATTTAAAATGTGCTTGCGTATCATCTGATCTTCTTTGTTCAAAAGATGCCCCCTGTAAACCGGTAAGACATTATTTTCCACTAAGTATTGGTATTCTTCCAGGTTCTTTACATTTTGTGCAAAACCATACCAACTATCACTTATGCTTGATACGCCCAATCCAATCATCAGTTGTGTTTTTGATGGGGTGTATCCCATAAAGTTACGATGAAGATTGCCATTTTCAACGGCTTGGTACAATGAATCGGATTTGAGGGCAAAATGATCCATCCCTATATCTTTGTATCCTATGGCAGTCAATCTTTTTTTGCCAATTTCATATTGCAAGCGTTTATCCTCGGGGGTGGGCAGATCCTCATCTTTAAATCCTCGCTGGCCATTGCCTTTAAGCCATGGTACATGGGCATAACTATAAAAAGCCAATCTATCGGGCATTAATTCGGCTGTTTTGGCTATGGTCTCTTTAACATGGTCAAGAGTTTGAAAAGGCAGTCCATAGATGATGTCGTGGCCAATAGAGGTGTATCCAATCTCACGGGCCCATTGTGTAACTTTTTTTACATTTTCAAAAGGCTGTATGCGATGAATTGCTCGCTGAACAGTCTCGTTATAATCTTGCACACCAAAACAGACCCTTTCAAAACCCACCTCAAAAAGGGCCTGCAGGTGTGCTTTTGAAGTATTGTTCGGATGCCCTTCAAAACTAAGCACCGCATTTGGCGCTTTATGGGCTATCCGAAAAATACCCTTTATTAAGCTTTTTAAATTTTCAGGAGAAAAGAACGTAGGGGTGCCCCCACCTAAATGCAATTCGGCGATGGTGGGTTTTGTGCCTAAAAGTTCGCGGTACATGCCCCATTCTTTTAAAACCGATTTTATATAAGGCAATTCAACGTCATGCCTTTTGGTAATTCTTTTATGGCAACCACAAAATGTGCACATGCTCTCACAAAATGGCAAATGAATGTATACACTTATGCCTTCATCCTTACTTTCACTAAAGCTGTGTTTAACACTGTTTTTCCACTGTTTGCCAGAAAAACTTTCTATATCCCAATAGGGTACTGTGGGATAACTCGTATATCTGGGCCCGGGAACATTATACTTATTGGTAAGGTCGCACATATATTTCAAATTATAAACCAAATTTAGCCCATGGACATTTTAAATAACATGATAAATGTCAGTTGCTTTGCTAACGTTTTTAATACTGACAATTGTCATGTTTTATCTATGAACACTAGGTTAGATTTGTATTAAGTTCAAATTAGCATATTCACAATGGGAGAACAGCTTCAAAAAGTGACCTTGGGAGGATTAAAAGAGAAACAGGATTTCATCAAAAACCTCCTAAATGATTTGAATGCACTTGAATTGCTTATCGAAAGAGGTCTTATTGAGAATGACATTGTCCGCATTGGAGCGGAACAAGAAGTTTGTTTGATCAACAAGAATTATGATCCTTGGAAAAAATCGCTTCAACTCTTAGAGGCCATTAACGAGGGGCACTTTACCACCGAACTTGCCAAGTACAACATTGAAATTAATTTAGATCCATTTGAACTTAAGGACGATTGTTTTGATCTGGTAAAGAAACAACTGCTTGACTTGTTGGGTCATGGGAGCACCATTGCCGATAGGATGGGAGCAAAATTTTGCCTAACGGGTATTTTGCCAACAATATCAAAGCGCGAGGTCACTCTTGATAACATGACGCCAATGCCCAGATATTTTCAGCTCAATGAATTGCTAAAAAACAAAAAGGGAGATGATTTTATACTTAAAATAAAAGGGGTTGATGAAATTAAACTAAAGCACAATTCTGTTCTTTTCGAGGCTTGTAACACCAGCTTTCAATTACACTTACAAATACCCAGCCATGACTTCGTTAGCAGTTATAATTGGGCCCAGGCCATAGCTGCACCTGTTTTGGGCATAGCTTGTAATTCTCCTTTTTTAATGGGGCGTGAATTGTGGCATGAAACAAGAATTGCCTTGTTCCAACAGAGTTTAGACACCAGAAAGCTGTCTTACACACTAAAGGACCAAGCACCAAGAGTAGGTTTTGGCAATCAATGGGAAACAAATTCCATTGTAGATATTTATAAACGCGATATATCGCAACACAGTGTTTTATTGACAAAACCGATAACCCAAGATGCATTGGCGATGGCCAAAAAAGGGCAGGCGCCAAAATTGCAGGCATTGAGTCTTTTTAATGGTACTGTTTACCGTTGGAACAGGCCGTGTTATGGCGTAGGAAATGGCAAGGCACATTTGCGTATTGAAAATCGATATTTGCCTGCTGGTCCATCGGTCGTTGATGAAATGGCCAATTTTGTTTTTTGGGTCGGGGTCATGGTAGGGAGACCCAAACAGTATGATGATATGCCGTCTCAAATGGATTTCAAAGATGTAAAATCAAACTTCATTAAAGCAGCCAGAAGCGGCAAGAATACTATACTTTTATGGAATAACAAACCTATGAAAGTGCAAGATCTGGTTATCAAAGAGCTTATTCCCATTGCCGAAGTTGGACTTAAAAAACATGGAATTGATAAGAGCGACATTGATTTTTATTTAAACATCATCAAAAGCAGGGCCAAGGGCCATTCTGGTTCAAGCTGGCAAATAAATAATTATCGTGCCCTCAAAAATTATTTAAAACCAGAAATTGCGCTCAGAAAATTGACCAGGGCTATTTGTGATAATCAAGAAAAAGGCCTGCCCGTTCACAAATGGCCAAATATTAAAATCAACGGCAACGAAAAACAGCTACCCAAAAAAATTGGTCATATGATGACCACAAGACTTATGGTGCTTAAAGAGAATGACTTTGTGAATATGGCCAAAGCTATTATGGATTGGAACCATATACACCATGTGCCTGTTGAAAATTCAAAAGGTAAGCTCGTTGGCTTACTTACTTACAGCCAACTTGAAAAACATAAAGGCATTCAATCATTTGATGACACTATAGTTTCGGATATTATGATTCGAGACCTGATTACTGTTACACCACAAACCTATACCGCAACAGCCAAAAAATTGATGGCCCAGCATCAAATAGGATGTTTGCCCGTAACTAAAAATGGCACCTTGATCGGTATTGTCAGTAAAAATGATTTTTAGCATGTCCCAAACAATGCCCCCACTTGAAAAAACGCTTAAGTCATCTCGCGTGATTGGGCATCTTAAAGGTAATAGTGATGGTCCAACTGTCATTTTTTTTGCCGGTATTCATGGCAACGAACCTGCAGGTGTTTTAGCATTGCAAAAAGTATTTGAAGAACTTAATGAACATCATTCTGAAATTGAAGGCGAAGTCATTGGGCTTGTTGGCAATCTCAAGGCCCTCGAGCAGGGCGTACGTTTTCAAGTCGATGATTTAAATCGTATTTGGAACCAAGATAGATTAAATAGCTTATTGAATTCTGAAGGAGCTGATGCGAAAAATGATGATGTAGAAATGTTGCAATTATATCATAAACTGCAGCATATTCTGGCCCACAACAAACCGCCCTTTTATTTTATAGACTTGCACACCACCTCAAGTGAAACGGATCCTTTTATAGTAATGAATGATAGTCTCTTGATTCGTAAGTTCGTTTCAAATTACCCTTTGCCTAAAATTCTGGGGATCGAAGAATATCTTACAGGAGCTTTATTGAGCTATATCAATGAGTATGGTTACGTGGCTTTTGGTTTTGAAAGTGGACAGCACAAGGCTCCAGAGGCAGTCACCATAAACATTGATTTTATAAATTACACTTTATTATTGACAGGATCTATTGACTCAACGCCAAAAACCAAAAAAGTCTTTTTTGAAAAATTGGGTAACGCAACAAAAGTTCCCTCTCAGTTTTATGAGATAAAATATGAGCATAAATTAAGGAGTGTTGATTCGTTTAAAATGGTTCCAGGTTTTGTGAATTTTCAAAAAGTAAAAGGGGGAACAACCCTGGCCGAGTTCAACGGCGAAATGATAAAGACCAAAAGAATGCGGCAGCTCTTTATGCCATTGTATCAAAATCAAGGAGGTGAGGGATTCTATTATATCAAAAAAGTACCTTTCATATTTTTGATGCTTTCAAAATTTTTAAGGCATGTAAAAATGGATCATGTATTGACCTTGTTGCCAGGGGTGCAATGGCGAGATGGTAAAAAGGATACCTTGTTGATTGATTTGCATGTAGCCAAGTTTTTTGCCAAACCCTTACTTCATTTATTGGGTTATCGTGCGAGACAGAAGGACAAAGACCATCTCATTGCCAAAAACCGAGAGGCGGTTTCACAAAAAAAAGATTATATCAATACTTCGTGGTATAAATAAAATGGGTTTTGAAAAATTTTTCAAAACCCATTTATTATTTGATATATGAATTTATTGTATTGTAAAATTGATGGGTACACTATAACCAACTTTTGCAGGCGCTCCGCGTTGCATACCGGGTTTCATTAATGGCAAGGAAGCAATTATACGTGAGGCTTCTTTTTCCAATAATTGGTCTGGGCCTCTTTTTTGAATATTGGCTATCCTTCCTTTCGAATCTACTTCGAATTTAACAAAGACCCTTCCTTTGATGCCCATCTCCAATGCTGTAGGGGGGTATCTAAAATTCTTTTTGATATGTTCTTGAATTTTCTCATTAAAACAAGCTTTGCGTTCCGCCTCGGTGGCCAAGTTTTCGCATCCTGGAAAAATTGGCGCTTTTTCAATTACCGCAAATGGTACTGAAATATCTTCAATTTCTTCTCCTACATCAACGTCATTGACATCGACAATAGCATCTTCGATGAAAGTATCTTGGCTACTCTCCGTACTTTCAATGATGGTTTCTTCAATTTCTACAACATCATCTACTATTTCAATTACATCAGGTGCAGCAGGCGGAGGTGGGGGCGGAGGAGTGTTCAAAGCCTCCGTAACCGGTGCATCTTCTTTCATATCATCAACTACCTCCAGCATTTGAACAATTTCTTGATTGGATTCATAACTTTTATGTTCCAACAATCGCCAGGTAGTAAAAAGCACTATAGTCAGCCCTATTACAAAATAGAGACTACTATTTCTATTTAAATCGGCACTAGGGTTTTTTTTGAGTTCCATGACAAATAGCATTAATATGGAATAAAAATATAATTTACCCCCTCTAAAAAACATGATATTTATCAAGTTTGTAATTTTAACACCTAATTACTGTTGATATGATAATTGGCATCCTTTAGGGTGTCATTGATAACGTTCTTAAAAAGGTGGGTTTGAAAATAAAGTGCCATGTTCACTCTGTCGTAATTGTTATGGGCAATATGGTTTTTCATGTACCCTATTTCCACCTTAATACCTTTGGCGATTTTTTGACCAAAACCTACATAGAAACGATTTTGATTAATATGAGTCTGGGAAAAGTCAAAAAAGAGCTCATCAAAAGCCTTGAGATATTGGTTTGGACCAATTGGGTGCGCTACTTGTAAGCGATAGCGAAATCTGTTATTGTAGGTTCGGTCTTGATTTTCAATCCATCTGTGCTCCATTCGCAGTCTTTGGGTAAAGGCAAATCTATTGACATTTGTTTTGTGCTGATATTGCTCATAGATCCAAAATTGTGTGGTCAGCGCATCGGGGTCACTGTGGTCAAAAGGCTGCGAATCTAAATGAACCAAACCAAGGCTAATATCATTGAATGTATTGAAGTGAAAGGTAATACCCGATCTCAATAATCCAAATTCTGTGCTTTCATACATGTTATAGGAACGTAGTATGCCCTCGGTCGTAACTGACCACTGACGGTTTAGGGCATTTTCACCAGAGATGACAACCCAAGTGCCAGTGGCATCCTCTAAAGATTGTTGCGCAAAAGAGAATAAAATAGAACTAAAGAATAAAACAAATAAATAGCTTCTTACTAACTTGTTTGGTGCCGATTTTAATGATTTTTCACTCATTTCTTTCAATGAAAGGCGCAAGTTCAGCAGTATACCCTTTGAAAAGAATGATAATTGTCATTTTAACGGAACAAGCATCAATTTCTTAAAGTATTCCATAAAACTGACTTCTGTCATGTTTTACCTGATGGTCTCAGGTTACTTTTGAACTGAATTAATATTCCAATCAAAATAATTCACTAGGTATGAGCAACATTAAAAAGATTTTAGTCCCTTTTGACTATTCAGAACCCGCAATCAACGCCCTGGATTATGCCCTAAATTTTGCAGGGTATCAGCGCCCCATCGAAGTCGTCGCATTACAGGTAACTCAAAAAGAAATGAAAGATTCTGAAAAAGTTGAGGCGAATGAAGAATTTAAAAAAATTGTAAAATCATTAAACAAACGCACCCATAAACCACCCCGATTAGTCTTGCTTTCGGGTGATTTGATTGATACCATACTTAAGGCTCAAAATGATCAAAAGATTGAATTGACCATAATGGGTACGATGGGCGATAGTCAAGCCAACGAAGCTTTGACGAATGCCTCTAGACTGGTATTGGAGGCAAAAGGGCCAGTAATCACAGTACCTTACGGTTGTGAAATTACTTTGCCCAAACAGATTTCCCTTGTATTAGGCAAAGAAGAAATAGAACGCCCTAAAGTGTTGTCCACCTTGTTGGATATTGCCCGTATGTTCAATGCAAAGGTACATGTGCTTACTATCTACAAAGAATCCATTTATAAAGAAGAGGCCGTAGTCGAAAGTAATGAAGACACCCTCGAATATTACTTAGAACATTTTTACGCTGAACACAACTTCTCAAAAAATGAGGATATAGAAAAAGGTATTCTTGATTACATCAATGATAAGGGCATTGAACTGCTTGCCATTCTGCCCCGTAATCATGCTCAAAAAACAAAGGCGTCTGAGGGTAGGCTAACAAAGTTATTGACCTTGCATTCAACGGTTCCGGTTTTGACATTGGATTAATTTTCTATAGAACAACAATGACAATACTGCTCGTTATTCTTACAGTCACCATTTTACTTTTTGTATGGGGAAAATTTCCACCAGATGTCGTGGCCCTCATCTCTATGTTGACTTTGTATTTGTTCGGTATTCTTAATATCGAAGAGGCATTGAGTGGCTTTAGCAATCCTACGGTAATTATGATTGCGGCACTATTCATTATTGGTGAAGGTCTTTCTCGCACTGGATGGACCGCTATTGCTGGGCAACGATTTGTAAGCTGGGCCGGCAAGAGTGTTCCAAAACTATTGGTCATAGTAACCTTGGGCGCAAGTATTTTGTCTGGCTTTGTAAGCAACACCGGTACTGTGGCTGCCTTGCTCCCAGTAACGGTATCGGCCGCTTGGAGCGCAGGTACGCTCCCATCTAAATTGTTGATGCCCGTGGCTTTTGGTTCTAATACAGGCGGTCTCTTGACCTTAACCGGTACACCGCCCAATATTATTGCCAGCAATACTTTGATCGAAAACAATTTTGAGGGATTTTCATTCTTTGAATTCGCCTTGATCGGCTTGCCGTTGTTGGTCATCACCATCATCTACTTTAGGTATTTGGGTTATCGATTATTGCCCAAGCGTAAGACAGAAAATCGACCGGCCAATATTGAAGCCGAAATGCACAAATGGATAGAGAATTATAGTATTGGAGATAATCTTTATCGCCTAAGAATACGATCCATGTCACCTTTGATCAACACAAAAATTGGCGATTGGAATTTTGAAGATGACCATCAAATATCGGTTATGCGATTAAGAAGAAGGCATCCGAGCCCCTTGCAACAACGTGTACCACAATTTGTTGAGTTGCCAGACCCTGAAACTGAAATGCGATATCATGACATTATCACCGTTAAGGGCACGCCCGAAGATGTGGATAGTTTGGTATTGAAATTTCAATTGGGGGTCATACCCACAGAACCTCAAACCGACACCCTCAAGAATGAATTTATAAATCTTGAAGTGGGTATGGCAGAGATGCTCATAACGCCACAGTCAGTTTTTGTGGGCAAAACCATCAATTTGGGCAATTATTTAAAACAAACCGGGGTACAATTGTTGGCAGCATCAAGAAATAACAAGCCCCTCAAAGGAAAGATTAAAATCGAAGCCGGAGATGCCTTCGTAATTCGTGGCCCATGGGAAAATATAGAAAACTTAAAATCATTGTATGAGAACGTGGTTATTTCAGGTAGCCCTGAAGCCATGTCAAAAAATGTCGCTTCCCTTAATTTTAGAAGTTATATTGCTCTAGGTACATTGGTATTGATGATTTTTCTTTTAGTATTCAATATTCTGCCCGGTGCCATAGCCGCATTGGTCTGCGCAGGTATCATGATGTTAACACGTTGTGTTCCCATTTCAAAGGCCTATAAAGGAATAAGCTGGACCAGTGTGGTCATGATAGCGGCCATGATACCCATGGGAGTTGCCCTTCAAAAAACAGGTTTGGCTCAAATTGCCGCCAATGCTTTGGTCGAAAACCTTGGTCGAATACACCCTACAGCTTTATTGGCAGGAATCTTTTTGTTGACGACAGGCTTGAGCCAGACCATCAATAATTCGGCAACAGCAGTATTAATGGCGCCTATAGCATTGATAGCAGCAACTTCATTGGGAGCTTCTCCCAAACCTTTTTTGATAACAGTGGCCATTAGTGCTTCAACGGCATTTTTGACACCTGTTGGAACGACAACTAACGCCATGGTATTATCCGCTGGCGGTTATACTTTTTTAGATTATGTGAGAGTAGGGGGTCCTTTACTTTTTATATTTTTTATAACTACAGTAGTACTGGTACCACTTATTTGGAATTTTTAATAAATTATAAACAGCAATATTATGAGCAACCTTATGGAAAAATCAAAAACATTAAAAAAATACGGTCTTCAAAGTACCAAGGTACATTGGAACTTAAGTGCTGAAACATTGCAAAAAATGACCGTTGAAAAAGGAATGGGCGTCGAATCTGAAAATGGCACTTTGGCAATCAATACTGGAAAATTTACAGGGCGTTCACCTAAAGATCGCTTTTTGGTCAAAGATGAATATACCAAAGACAAAATTTGGTGGGGACGTATCAACAAACCCATTTCACCTGAAAATTTTGATAAACTTCAAGATGAAGTGGTGAAGTATCTTTCAGGTAAAGAGATTTATGTGCGGGATGCTGCCGTTTGTGCCGACCCCAGGTACACCATGAACGTTCGAACGGTTACTGAATTTCCCTGGTCGAACTATTTCATCAAAAACATGTTCTTAAGGCTCTCTGAAGATGAGTTGAAAGATTTTGAGGAAGAATGGTTGGTGTTGTGTGCGCCTGGTTATCAATGCCCCAATCCTAAAGAATTTGGAATCATAGCAGGAAATTTCTCCATATTGAACTGGACGAAAAAAGTGGCTCTTGTAGGAGGATCTGAATACCCTGGTGAAATGAAAAAAGGAATTTTTACCGCATTGAACTTTGTTTTGCCTGTTGAAAAGAATGTGTTGCCCATGCACTGTTCAGCAAACGTTGGTGAAGATGGGGATACAGCCATATACTTTGGACTTTCAGGTACGGGCAAAACTACCTTGTCTGCTGATCCAGAACGTAAATTGATTGGTGATGATGAACATGGCTGGACCGCTGAAAATACCATATTTAACTTTGAAGGTGGTTGTTATGCCAAGGTCATTGATCTAACCGAAGAAAAAGAACCGGATATTTATAGAGCAATCAGACCAGGAGCCCTTTTGGAAAATGTTGTGTTTAAAGAAGGTACCAAAGAAGTAGATTATTTTGATAGCAGCATTACCCAAAACACAAGGGTAAGTTATCCATTGGAACATATTGATAACATTCAGATTCCTTCGTATGCCGAAAATCCCAAAAACATCTTCTTTCTAACCTGTGATGCGTTTGGGGTATTGCCACCAGTAGCAAAATTGACTCCTGGTCAAGCGGCTTATCACTTTATATCGGGTTATACGGCAAAAGTAGCAGGTACAGAAGCTGGTATTACAGAGCCTGTACCCTCGTTTTCTGCATGTTTTGGAGAACCATTTATGCCTTTGCACCCTACTGTTTATGCTGAAATGTTAAGCAAAAAAATGACTGAGGCAGGTGTCAATGTATGGTTGATAAACACAGGATGGAGCGGTGGTCCCTATGGAGTTGGTTCTCGAATTAAATTAAAGTATACAAGAGCCATGATTTCTGCAATTTTAAAGGGAGAATTGGAAACTGTAGATTACGATGTTCACCCTATTTTTGGATTGCATATGCCCAAATATTGTCCTGGCGTACCCACTGAAATATTGGACCCCATGAATACCTGGTTGCAAAAAGGTGGATATGTTAGTAAAGCAATACAATTGGCACATTCATTCCATTTAAATTTTGATAAGTTTGCCAGTGAGGCTTCAGAGGAAATCCTTAATGGAGGTCCACTAATTGACTCGCATCATAGTTTAACTGAGCATATATAACCAATTGGAGTACTGTGAGTAAATTGACACCATTTCAAATTGAAAAATTGGGATTATCTAAGATAAAATCTCCCCTGCAATTAAGTACGGTCAGGGGAGATAACATCTTTAATTTTATTGATGATAATGATAAATTGGTTTATGACCTATCAATGGAAAATTATAACCAATGTCTTTCGAAAAACGAAGAGCCTCCCTGTATGGAGAAAGCAGGGCCACGGCAGCACATCTATTTTGCTCCCGAGAAAACAACGGCTGCTATTGTTACATGTGGAGGCTTATGTCCTGGGGTAAACAATGTAATACGAGGGGTGGTCATGGCCCTTTATTATTTTTATGGTGTTAAAAGAATTTTGGGTGTGCCCTATGGTTATGAAGGATTAAACCCTGATATGGGCCACGGTTTTATAGAGCTCACCCCTGATAAAGTCAAAGACATTCATCAATTTGGTGGAACCATTTTAGGATCTTCAAGAGGAGCACAAAGTGTCTCAACTATGGTAGATACCCTTGTGGCCAATAACATTAATATGCTCTTTACCATAGGAGGTGACGGCACATTAAAGGGAGCCAATGCCATAGGTGATGAAATCAAAAAACGAGGTTTGGATATCGCTATAGTCGGTATTCCAAAGACCATAGACAATGATATTGACATTATTGATAAATCTTTCGGATTTGAAACTTCCTTTGATGTGGCCAGTCCAATATTGAGGGATGCACATAATGAAGCTACAGGCGCTTATAATGGTATTGCCATAATTAAATTGATGGGTCGGGATAGCGGCTTTATAGCAGCATCGGCCTCATTGGCCATGCCCGTGGTCAATTTTGTGCTGGTACCTGAGTCGGCCTTTGAATTATATGGCGAAAATGGTTTTTTGGAACAACTTAAAAAGCGTTTAAAACAAAAACACCATGCGGTCATTGTGGTTGCTGAGGGGGCGGGACAGCACTTACTTGAAGATGGAAACAAGGAGAAAGATGCCTCAGGTAATATTAAGCATAAGGATATTGGCCTGTTTTTAAAAGAAACCATTAAGACCTATTTGGCCGATACCCAGAACACCATTAAATATATAGACCCAAGTTATATTATTCGAAGCGCCGCTGCCAATTCAAGTGACAGTGTCTTTTGTAGTGGCTTGGCCTATCATGCCGTACATGGTGCCTTAGCTGGAAAAACCAATTTTGTGATAGGCAAGGTAAATGACAAATTTGTTTATTTGCCCATTGCAGCGGTGACTACAAAACGGAAGAAAATAGATTTGGAAAGCGAGTTTTGGTTTGCCGTTCTACAAAGTACCGGACAACCTTTTAAAATGTAAATCCAAGTATTAAAAAACCCCTTTCTTAAAGGGGTTTGGTTTTTCATGATAGTGTTGGTTGAATATTTTATTCGATTATACCGATTAAATCAAGTAGTATAAAAACAGGTATGGCTATCAAAATGCCCACAAGGGCAAAAACCATGATTCTTAAAAAACCGACCAACATTCTATCAAATAGTGTAATGTGTTGTGCCATAATCATTTATTTTCATTCAATGTACGTAATTCGCCTGAAATTTCCATGAGAAGTAGGGGGTATATTCGACTAAAAGGGGTATTTCGGCTTTGTTTTACAACAATTATCACAATACGACTTAGCCTATCTTTTACTCATCCGTTTCGCTAAATCTTCCAATGACACACCTTTTGTCTCTGGCATAATAAAAATCACGAATAATAATTGAAGCACCATCATCACTGAAAAGAATATAAATATGGGCCATGGATTATCATTAAAAATACCTATTTCACTATCCAAAAAAGTAGGTGTAAGCAAGGTGATCAAAGCAGCAAAGACCCAATGTGTGCCGGTGCCCCAAGATTGCCCGTAAGCGCGCACCTTATTAGGAAATATCTCTGAGATAAACACCCAAATTACTGCGCCTTGCCCTATGGCATGCGAGGCTATGAAAATTAATATGAAGGTTAATAGTAAAATAGAACTGGCGCCAGTGTAAAAACACCAGCCTACCATCGCCAAGCTCAAGATGTATCCTATGGAACCCAAATACATCAACTGTTTACGACCCAAACGGTCAATCAAGGCAATGCCCACAAAAGTGAAAATCAAATTAATGACACCAATAGAAATAGAACTGAACAACGACTCACCAGAGGCCAAACCCGCACGCTCCAAAATTTCTGGAGCGTAATAAAGCACAAAATTGATGCCTGAAAGTTGGTTGAAAAAAGCAAGTAAAAAGGCTAAAAAAAGAGGTTTACTATAGTTGCCAGAAAACAGTTTTTCGGTTTTAATGGTTACTGAACGCTCCAATGATTGTTTAATGTCTTTCAGTCGTTCGATGGCATTTTCTTTGCTCAAACCAAGTGATAGCAGAGCCCGCTCAGCAGTGAGGTCATCCTTGCCTTTCATCAAAAGCCATCTGGGACTGTTTGGTATCTTGAGTACAAGAACTATGTAAATCAAAGCAGGTAGGCCTTCAATGCCCAGCATCCATCGCCATGCCACTTCGTATGAAAATACTATACCTATTAAATAATTGGAGATGAAAGCAATCAATATTCCAAAAACGATGTTGAATTGGTACATTGCAGTTAATCTACCGCGATTATCCGGACTGGAAATCTCTGAAATATAAATTGGTGCGGCGACCGAAGATGCACCTACACCAACACCGCCAATAAATCTAAAAAAGGAAAAGCTAAACGGTTCTGGTGCAATTGCTGAACCTACGGCAGATGCCAAATACAGAACGCCGATCCAAAATAGCGTTTTTTTACGGCCATATTTGTCACATGGCACACCACCAATAAGAGAACCGAGCACTGTACCCCATAATGCCATGGACATAATAAAAATACCATGAAAGGTAAAAATGGAATCGCCTAAGAACCAATTTGTACCCCAAAGTTCTTTGATTGGCTGGTTCGCCCCACTTATTACCACGGTGTCAAATCCGAATAAAAAACCCGCCAAGGCAGCGGTCAGTGAAATCCTCAAAATTCGTTTATCCATGGTTGGTCAATTTTGCTAAAGCTATAGAAAAATTAAATAATGGTTTTAATAAAATCAAAAACACGGTCTGTAGCACCTCGTTGTTCGGCAACGTATTCGGAATTTATCATTCCTGTTCTTTTTCTAAAATTTTCATCGGAGCTTATCTTAATGATCGCCTCATCAAAATCATCTTGCCCGGTAATAACCAATATTCCTTTTTTTTCGACCAATGATTCGGCTTCCTTGAAATTTTTAAAATTTGGCCCGATCAGAACCGGTACCCCAAAGACGGCGGCTTCCAATGTATTATGCAGGCCAGTTGCAAAACCTCCTCCTACATAAGCCATATCGGCATAGCTGTAAATTTTGGTCAAAACCCCGATTGTATCAATTATGAGTACTCTGCAATTCGCCAAATTTTGGTCTGATATTTCGGAAAGCAGTAAAGTACCTTCTGGCAAAGATGATTTCAAATTTATGATATGCGACTTTTTTATGATATGGGGAGCTATTACCCATTTCAAAGAAGCCTCTTTTTCATTGATAAAAGTTGTGAGCAAGCGTTCATCTTCTGGCCAAGTACTTCCGGCAACAAGACACTTTTGGTCCTTTGTAAATTGATCCATGAACTTTAAGCTGTTATCGCGTTCCGTTATCTGTATCACTCGATCAAAGCGAGTGTCACCACTGACGGAAACGTTTTCCATTCCTATGTTTTTCAACAATTTTTTTGAATTGTCATCTTGTACAAATATGTAGTCAAAGCAATGTAGGCTTTTACGCATAAAACCTCCCCAAGGCTTAAAATAAATCTGTCTGAGTGAAAATAAGGCTGAAACCAATAGGGTAGGAATTTGATTTTTCTTTAGTTGATGTAGATAATTGGGCCAAATTTCATACTTGATAAAAATAGCGAGTTCCGGATGTGACAACGCCAAGAATTTTTTTGAATTCGAAAGGGTATCCATGGGTAAATAGACGACAATATCCGCCGGGGAAGCATCTTTTTTAACCTCATAACCAGATGGCGAAAAAAAAGTGAGCAATAGTTTATGGTCTGAAAATTCCTTTTTTATCCGCTCCAATACAGGAAGGCCTTGTTCATACTCGCCCAGTGAGGCCACATGCATCCATATTACCTTGTCGGCAGCTTTGATTTCGTCTTGTAAACTTTCAAAAACATTCTTTCTGCCAGCTACAAATAATCTGAGCTTGGGCTTCAAAAAAGCAATCAACTTTAAATGAAACCATGTGATGTGCACCAAAACGGTATATACCAACCTCACTAAATAGTCTTTTGACGAAAATACATTTCTTTAGTTCAAATGTAAATGTAGGCACCATATTTTGTTAATTTTGCTCCATAAAATCGGTATATGAAAAAAATTCAAATGGTTGACCTAAACGGTCAGTATGAAGGAATCAAAGATCAAGTAGATGCATCAATTAGTGAGGTTATCGAGTCCACAGCTTTTATCAATGGGCCAGAAGTGAAGGCATTTCAGAAAGAACTGGAAGCATATCTTGGGGTTAAACACGTGATACCGTGCGGTAATGGTACCGATGCTTTACAAATTTGTATGATGGGCCTTGGGCTAAAACCGGGTGATGAAGTCATAACTGCCGATTTTACATTTGCCGCAACTGTTGAGGTTATAGCCCTTTTACAATTGACACCTGTTTTGGTCGATGTGGACCCCGAAACCTTTAATATTGATCCAGTGGCCATTGAAAAGGCCATTACACCCAAAACCAAGGCCATTGTCCCCGTTCACTTATTTGGTCAATGTGCCAATATGGATGCAATAATGGATTTGGCCAATAAACACAATTTATATGTAATTGAAGATAATGCACAGGGAATTGGTGCAACGTACACATTTAAAGATGGCCGCAAAAGTAAATCGGGCACCATTGGGCACGTGGCCTCTACTTCATTTTTTCCTTCAAAAAATTTGGGCTGTTACGGAGACGGCGGGGCAATTTTCACCAATGACGATAACTTGGCACATACACTTAGGGGCATAGTCAACCATGGAATGTATGTAAGATACCATCACGATGTCGTAGGTGTAAATTCAAGGCTCGACTCGATTCAAGCTGCAGTATTGCGAGCGAAATTACCAAATTTGGATACTTACAACCATAAAAGACGAGAAGCGGCAAGAAAGTATTCAAAAGCCTTTGCGGGTCAAGAGCACATTGTGGTTCCTGTAACAGTCAATGGCTGTGACGGAATTTGCCAAAGCTGTGATTGTCATGTGTTTCATCAATATACCTTGCGAATTTTGAACGAAAAAAGAGACAAATTGGTACAACATTTAAATGAAAATGGCGTTCCATGTGGAGTGTATTATCCAATACCGCTACATCGACAAAAGGCTTATTTGGATGATCGCTACAATGAAGCCGACTTTAAAGTCACCAACCAATTGATCAAAGAAGTGATTTCACTACCCATGCATACGGAGTTGGATGATGAACAAATCGATTTCATTACCAAACTGGTCATTGATTTTGTAAATAAATAAGCATGAGTAAAATTCTTGTTACTGGAGGCCTTGGTTTTATTGGGTCCCATACTGTTGTCGAATTGCAGAACGAAGGTTTTGATGTAGTCATAGTTGATAATCTTTCTAATTCTACGGAAAAAGTATTGGATGGTATCATCGCGATAACAGGCAAAAAGCCGCATTTTGAAAAATTTGATTTAAGAGATAAGCCCAAAGTAGAGGCCTTCTTTTCTAAGCACAGCGATATTGCGGGGGTCATTCATTTTGCCGCTTCAAAAGCTGTTGGAGAAAGTGTGGAAAACCCATTGTTGTACTATGAAAATAATTTGGGTGTTTTGGTATACATTTTACAAGAATTGACCAAAAAAGGTGAAGCAAATTTGATTTTCAGTTCTTCTTGCACGGTATATGGCCAGGCCGATACCATGCCCATCACAGAAGATGCGCCAGTAAAGCCAGCTGAATCGCCTTATGGCAATACGAAACAGGTGGGCGAAGAAATTATAAGGGATACCTGCAATGTTAACCCTCAATTGGCGGCCATAGCACTACGATATTTTAACCCCATAGGGGCGCACCCAACTGTTGAGATTGGCGAATTGCCCATTGGCGTTCCCCAAAATTTGTTGCCGTATATCACCCAAACGGGCATAGGTCTAAGAAATGAACTTTCTGTATTTGGAGATGATTATCCTACGCCCGATGGTACTTGCGTAAGAGATTATATTCACGTGGTTGATCTGGCCAAGGCTCATGTTGCAGCCTTAAAAAGACTGGTTCAAGACAACAATGATTCTAATTTTGAAGTCTTCAATTTAGGTACTGGCACGGGCAGCTCTGTATTAGATGTCATCAATAGTTTTGAACGCGTATCTGGTGAAAAATTAAATTATAGAATTGCACCAAGACGGGCAGGTGATGTAGTACAGGCTTACGCCGACACCAAAAAAGCCAATGATGTGTTGGGCTGGAAAGCACAATCAACGCTTGACGATGCAATGAAATCTGCATGGGATTGGGAGAAAAAAATTAGAAAAGCTAAAACAAAGCTACTGCATAATAGCAGTCAAAGTACTTTTAAATAATTTTGGAGGGCCTTTTGGCCCTCTTTTTTTATATCTTATGAGGCGTTTTTTGCTCTAATAAAATTTACTCTTTAAATTTCTCGCGCCATGAAAAGTCTTGTAACAATGCTGTTCTTTTTTTTCACAACATTCATCATCTCTCAAAATATTTATCTGCAATGCGGCAATATATTTGATGTGGACAGCGGTAAAATGCTGGCCATTAAAACAATCATTGTAAACAAGAACAAAATAATTGCCATTAACGATGGCTTTACCGGCGGTAATGACGAAGAGGAGGTTATAGATTTGAAGAATAAGGTCGTACTCCCAGGGTTTATTGACATGCATGTACATATTGAAGGTCAATTTGGACCTAGATCTTATATGAAGCGGTTTTTGGATAATGAAGCCGATGTTGCCTTTGAATCTTCCGTTTATGCCAAGAGAACGCTAATGGCGGGCTTTACCACAGTAAGGGACCTTGGAGGTTCTGGTGTGAATATTGCTTTGCGAAATGCCATAAACAATGGGCTTGTAGATGGTCCTAGAATATTTACAGCTGGCAAGTCATTGGCAACTACCGGGGGTCATGCTGATCCCACCAATGGTGTAAAAAGTGAATTAAGAGGCGATCCCGGCCCTAAGGAAGGCGTGGTCAACTCTACTGAAGATGCTAAAAAGGCGGTTAGGCAACGATATAAAAATGGAGCGGATCTCATAAAGATCACAGCCACAGGTGGTGTTTTGAGCGTAGCAAAAAGTGGTGAGAATCCACAATTTACAATTGAAGAAATAAAGGCAATCACTCAAACAGCAAAAGACTACGGGTTTACAGTTGCTGCTCATGCACACGGCGATGAAGGTATGCAGCGTGCCGTAATAGGTGGTGTAAATACTATAGAACATGGTACAATGATGAGCGACAAAACCATGGAATTGATGAAAAGTAATAATTGTTATTTGATACCCACTATTAGCGCTGGTAAACAAGTGGCCGAAAAAGCAAAAATTCCAGGTTTTTTTCCTGAAATAGTAGCCAAGAAAGCTCTAGAGATTGGACCTTTGCACCAAGCCACCATAAGTAAGGCATACAAAAATAATGTGCCTATGGGTTTTGGTACCGATGCAGGTGTTTTTCCTCACGGCATGAATGCCATTGAATTTGGTTATCTTTTAGAAGCTGGTATTCCAGTAAAGGAATCAATCAAAGCCGCCACAATGGTCAACGCCTCTTTATTGGGCATGGAATATCAATTGGGTCAGCTTAAAACATCTTTTTTGGCCGATATTATTGCCGTAGATACAAACCCTATGGACGATGTCAAGACTTTGGAAAAAGTTGTATTTGTGATGAAGGATGGTGTGGTTTACAAAAAGGAGTAAAACTTTTAATAGCGCCCCTCTAATTGTAATGGATATGTCACATAATTTTCCCAAGAGTTCGGAGATTTTAGGGAAGGCAAGTGAACATGGCTTGTATGTGAAACTCTTGCAACAACTTGAAAAGGATTTTGAATTGGCCAATATTGAATTTGAGGTTCATTTGAAAATTTCACCCTTTGAACTTCAACAACAATTACAAGAAAAAGTATATCACCTGCTCATGGAAAAATTCAATGACTACCTAAATCTATTATATGTCATTGATGTGCCAGAAAAAGAATTCAAACAAATTGCTAGTACCGATTTGGTTGAAATAAGCCTATTTGTGAGTTACCTAATTCTGAAACGGGAATGGCAAAAAGTATGGTTCAAGAGTAAACATTAAGCTTAAAAATACACTCTAAAAAACGGCATTAATGGATCAATATATGCTTTTGTTGTCGTCATAGAGCACATCATATCTAAGGCCCACGGTTACATTTCTTGTGGAGTAACCTATTCCTAAAAATAAGGCCGAGGTCCAATAATTATTGCCCGCGGTACCGCCACCTAAACCAGACTGTCTTCTGGAAACGCGCCATTGTTCCATTTCGGCGGATAGCTGTATGGCTGGTATGGGATTATAAAAATTCATAAAGCTGGCACCATAAGCTATAAATTTATCGTCATTGAATTTGGCATAATTAAAATTAAGTCCAACCCCAGTGGCAAAATTTTCATTGGCTTGATAAATGCCGCTGGGTGATACAGATGCATTAAAGATGTTGTTGGCAAAACCCAGGCCAATTCCACCACCAAAACGAACCCTGTTCCAAAAATCGCTTGCAGCGCCATTGCCCTGTGCTAAGCATAAGCCCAAAATTGAGATTGAAAATAGTAGAGTCAGGTATATTTTTGGGGATGAAGACATTCTAAGGTTCATAGCAGACAAAAGTTTTGTTTGATTTGACATTTAAGATACAATCATATGTGCTATTTATTGTATTTTTGGTTAAATTTTGTTGCAACTTTTGGCAAAGCACCTCAATGGATAAATATTCCTTTTTAAACGCAGCCCACACGTCATATTTTGCCGAATTATATGACCGTTACACCAAAAGCCCGGATAGTCTGGAACCCAGCTGGCGAGCTTTTTTTCAAGGTTTTGATTTCGGACTTGAAAGTTCTTTGGACGAACTTGATATTCAGGCTTCAAAAAATGGAACTGTGGCATCTGTCAATGGTCAAGCCGTTGAGCTGCCGCAATCTTTACAAAAAGAATTTCAGGTTGTTAAACTTATTGATGGTTACCGTTCAAGGGGCCATCTTTTTACGAAGACGAATCCGGTACGTCAAAGACGAAAATATTCGCCAACTCTTGAAATTGACAATTTTGGTCTTTCGGAGGCCGATTTAGATACTGTTTTTGATGCAGGAAATACACTCGGAATAGGTCAAAGTACATTGCGAAGTATCATTCAACATCTAGAAAGTATATATTGTGATGCCATTGGAGTGGAGTACATGTACATTAGAACTCCTGAAAGAATACAATGGATCCAAGATTGGTTAAATGTAAATGATAACCACCCTCAATTTACCCCTGAACAAAAAAAGGGAATATTGGGTAAACTAAACGAGGCAGTTTCTTTTGAAAGTTTTTTGCACACCAAGTACGTAGGTCAAAAGCGCTTTTCGTTGGAAGGTGGCGAATCTTTAATACCCGCTTTGGATGTAATCATAGAAAAGGCGGCAGATTCTGGGGTCAAACAATTTGTGATGGGAATGGCCCATAGAGGTCGTCTAAGTGTTTTGACCAATATTTTTGGTAAATCGCCCAAAGACATTTTCAGTGAATTTGATGGTAAAGATTATGAAGAGGCCATATTTGATGGTGATGTAAAGTATCACTTGGGATGGACCTCTAAAAGAGAGACAGATTCAGGTAAAATGGTCAATATGAACATTGCGCCCAATCCTTCGCATTTAGAGACGGTAAATGGTATAGTTGAAGGTATTGCTCGGGCCAAACAAGACCATTCACATCAAGAAAATAATTCAGAAGTACTTCCCATTTTGGTGCATGGTGATGCAGCATTTGCGGGCCAGGGTGTGGTTTACGAGGTTGTGCAAATGGCCAAATTGGATGGTTATGAAACTGGTGGCACCATACATATTGTTGTGAATAACCAAATAGGCTTCACAACCAATTATTTAGATGCACGTTCATCAACTTATTGCACAGATGTTGGTAAGGTAACCCTATCTCCAGTTTTGCATATCAATGCAGACGATGTAGAAGCTGTTGTACATGCGGCTACTTTTGCACTGGAATACCGTATGAGGTTTAAACGCGATGTGTTCTTAGACCTGCTAGGTTATAGGAAATATGGTCATAATGAGGGTGATGAACCCAAATTTACACAACCGCTTTTATATAAGTCAATTTCAAAACACCCTAATCCACGCGATATATATGCCGAAAGATTGATAAACGAGGGAGTGATTGATTCAGACTATGTCAATAAGTTGGAAGAAGACTACAAAAAAAACTTGGAGGAAGATTTGATGGATTCCCGTAAAATAGAGAAGACACGAATCACCCCTTTTATGCGCGATGAATGGCAAGGTTTTGAGCCTGTTACAGAAGTTGCCATGCTACAAAAAATAGACACCAGTTATAATTTAAAAAAGCTGGATGAAATTGCAAAAGGAATTACAGAACTGCCCAAGGATAAAAAATTCTTGCGCAAACTTGAGCGTTTGGTTGATGGCCGACGCCAAATGTATTTTGATGATAACCGATTGGATTGGGCCATGGGTGAATTACTTGCCTATGGGTCACTGATAGAAGAAGGATTTGATGTACGCATGTCAGGTCAAGATGTTGAACGGGGTACATTTTCACATCGCCATGCCGTGATAAAGACCGAAATGCATGAAGAAGAGGTGATTTTGCTCAATGAATTGGGCAAAAACCAAAAAGGTAAATTTCATATATACAACTCCTTACTCTCAGAATACGCTGTTATGGCATTTGATTACGGTTACGCCATGGCCAGCCCCAACACATTAACCATTTGGGAGGCCCAGTTTGGGGATTTTAGCAATGGTGCACAAATTGTAATCGACCAATACTTATCTTCCGCTGAAGATAAATGGAAGCTGCAGAATGGGTTGGTGCTTTTGCTGCCCCATGGTTATGAAGGGCAAGGTGCAGAGCATTCATCCGCACGAATGGAACGTTATTTACAATTGTGTGCCAAAGACAATATGTACGTTGCCGATGTGACCACTCCGGCAAATATGTTTCATTTGTTGAGAAGACAGATGAAAGCGAGTTTCAGAAAACCATTGGTGGTCTTCACACCCAAGAGTTTATTGCGGCACCCAAAGGTGGTTTCTACCAAAGAAGAGATGGCCAACGGCAGTTTTCAAGAATTGATTGATGATGATTCGGCCAATGCCAAGAAAATTAAATCTTTGGTCTTTTGCACAGGCAAGTTTTATTATGATTTACTTGCCAAAAAAGAAGAATTGGAAAGAGATGATGTTGCTTTGGTCCGATTGGAACAATTATTTCCATTGCCAAGTGAGGGCATTAGAGATATCATTAAAAAATACAATAAAGCAGATGATATCGTTTGGGCGCAAGAAGAACCCAGAAATATGGGTGCTTGGGGCCATTTATTAATGCATATGGAAGAGGCCAAGCAATTTAGAGTGGCTTCAAGAAGGTTTTATGGGGCACCGGCCGCCGGTAGTGCCGTAAGGTCACAACGTCGTCATGCTGAGGTCATTGCTTATGTTTTTGATAAGACAAAAGACAATTTTAAAAATAAATAACAGGTAATACCAATAAAGAATAATAAGATGATTCTAGAAATGAAAGTCCCCTCTCCGGGAGAATCGATTACCGAAGTTGAAATTGCGGAATGGTTGGTAAAAGATGGTGATTATGTTGAAAAAGACCAAGCCATTGCTGAGGTAGATTCTGATAAAGCAACTTTAGAGCTGCCCGCTGAAGAAAGTGGTACCATTACGTTAAAAGCTGAAGAAGGAGATGCTGTGGCTGTAGGGGAAGTTGTTTGCCTGATAGATACCAGTGCCAAGAAACCGGAAGGAAGTTCAGGGAAAGAAGAAAATAAAGAAAAGTCAATAGAGCCTACTGCAAAACAAGATGCTCCAAAAACAGCTGAAACTAAAAAGGAGAATTATGCTACGGGAACACCCTCACCGGCTGCAAAAAAGATTCTGGACGAAAAAGGTGTGGCAGCTTCTAGCGTAAGTGGAACAGGCCGTGATGGTCGAATCACGAAAGAAGATGCTGTTAAGGCCGTACCATCAATGGGCACACCAACAGGCGGCAGCAGGAGCGAAAGCCGTTCAAAGCTATCCATGCTAAGGAGAAAAGTGGCTGAACGACTGGTGGCTGCAAAGAATGAAACGGCGATGTTGACAACTTTCAATGAAGCAGACATGTCGGCCATATTTGATTTACGTTCAAAGTATAAAGAGACCTTTAAAGAGAAACATGGCGTGGGTCTTGGGTTTATGTCATTCTTTACAAAAGCCGTGATTAGGGCCTTGGGTCTATATCCGGCGGTCAATTCAATGATTGATGGCAAAGAAATGATTACCTATGATTTTTGTGATATCAGTATTGCAGTTTCTGGACCGAAAGGTTTAATGGTTCCCGTGATTAGAAATGCTGAAAACCTAACTTTCAGAGGAGTCGAAGAAGAAGTCAAACGTTTAGCTTTACGAGCTCGGGATGGCGAGATTACGGTCGATGAAATGACAGGAGGAACTTTCACCATTTCCAACGGTGGCGTTTTTGGGTCTATGTTGTCCACACCAATCATCAACCCACCACAAAGTGGTATTTTAGGAATGCACAACATCATCGAAAGGCCTATTTTTAAAGCTGGTCAAATTGTTGCCGCGCCAATGATGTACTTGGCATTGTCTTATGATCACCGAATTATTGATGGTAAAGAATCTGTTGGGTTTTTGGTAGCCATTAAAGAAGCTCTTGAAAATCCAGTAGAACATTTAATGGACGGCAACGTAGAAAAGGCTTTGGAGCTTTAATTTATAACGAATTCAAGAACCTAGCGTTTTGTGCAATAGGCTAAATTCTTTTAATCACAACCCATATCTTTTTTTGATTGTGAATCGGCGTTTGGAAAACAGCTCTGCATGGGAGTGCTTATTGGAACATATCTCTCCAGTTGATCGTCATACAGCGCATTTTCGATGAAGGTAGAAAGCATATTTATTTCGTCAAGAGATAGCCCCAATGGCCTAAAACTTGGGGAAATATTACTTACAGGAACCTCCGAATTTTGTGGGATAGCTTGATTTTTATATTCAATAACTTCTTTTACATTATTAAAGTTCCCACCATGCCCCAGATGATTAACATCATTTAAGTTATAGAGTGATGGCGTTTTAAATTTGTAATCGTCTTGGGGATTGCCGGTAAAGCCTCCTCTGCCCTTTTTCGTTGTTTCATCTAAGGTTCCATGTACATCATCTCCTTGAAGGTCGTTCATGCCTAATGCATGGAATTCCATTCCATTTAAACCAGGTCCTGAATGGCATGTATAACACTTGCCTTTACCAAAAAAAACAATTGCCCCTTGCATTTCATTTTCACTTAATTTCTCCTCTCCGCGAAGCCATTTTTGAAAGGGTGATTCATTGGCCAAAATTGTTCGTTCATAAGCGGCTATTGCCAATCCTACATTTATTATAGAATACCTTTCTTCGTCTTGGTCATTAGGAAAAGCTTGGTCAAAAAGTGATTTATATGATTCGTTTTCAAGTAATGATGAATCCAACGACATTCTATGTACACCAAGTCCAGCAATGGCTTGGGTTTCTACTCCTTGAAAACCAAGAAGATTATTTTCCTTTGGAGTACCAGGGGTCCAACTACCTTCTGTTCCAAGATTTTTGCCGGTGGCACCAAATTGGCCGTTCCATAACATCACCTCTTGATAAGCAGTGTTAATGACTGTAGGAGACCTTATAGGCTGTACATCGAGTTCAGATTCATTGTATTCCAAAGACATAATTCTAGTCTCGCCACGGAGGCCAAAACCTAATCCACCTTCGCCTATGCCTTGTTTGATTCCACTTTGAAAACCTGCTTTTGCGTGATGGCAACTGGCGCAGGAATAAGTTTTTAAACCAATTTGAGAAGTAGGATTATTGCCTAATGCCGTTTCGTGGAATAGAAACTTCCCCAGGACAACTTTTTCATGGGTAATAGGATTATTGGGGTCATTGGGAATATTTAGATAATCAGAGCTGTTTGGTAATTGCCAAGCCTCTAGAGAGCCCAATAATTGAATTAATTCAGTTTCTAATTCTGATTCATTGGATTTTTCATTGTACAAATCGTCATCAGTACATCCTGAAATTAAAAATAGAAAAGTAATTAATTGACAGGCTCTTGATAATATAGATTTCAACTTTGGCATCTTAAAAAATGTTTTACCATTCAAAAACGCAAAACTGATATAAATATGTTTTTCATAAATGCATTTTCGACGAGGAACATGAATATTAGTTCTATACCTTTAGTGATGCATCTAGAGTTTAAGAA
>JABDND010000052.1 GCA_013001145.1 Croceitalea sp.
AGGTGATGCCTTAGATATGCGTGGTAATATTATTTCACGTGCATTTATTGATGGCCGGGACCTCTCATTGGAAACCCATCAAACCGAACTATGGAAACGGTACATGGGAAAATTTGAAGGTGAATAACAAGTATAATCAACAGTTAAATAATGCCATTAAATCGCTAGTTTATTAAGGCTTAATGGCTTTATTGATTGATAGTGGATATTCCGACTAAAAAAATACTACTTAGTTAAAATACATTAACCACTTAAGAGTAAAAAATGGTAACAATGAAGTATACCCTATTATTTGTGCTACTCATTTCTATCACTTCATGCAAGCAGTCTAAATCGAGTGATAAAAAAAATGCAATAATAAAAACTGAGCAGCAAATTTCGTTTGTGACCGATCGTGATGGCAATTCGGAAATATATCTAATGGGCGTTGATGGCAAACAGCTCAAAAATATAACCAATCATAGTGCCCCTGATTATTATCCTGAATGGTCATCTGATGGGCAAACCCTCTATTTTTATTCATTACGAAGTGGAAATGCTGAAATTTATAGCTTAAATACCAGAGACAGTACCATTAAACAGCTTACGAATCACCCAACTGCCGATGTGCTTCCTGTGCCTTCACCCAATGGCAAATCAATTGTTTTTATGAGTGAAAGGGATTCACTAAGTAGATGTGTATATGTTATGGACAGTAATGGTGACAATATAAAACCATTAACATCAAATACTGCTTACGAAGAAAGTCCAAGTTGGTCACCCGATGGAAAACAAATAATTTTCACAAGACAAATTCGTGAACCGGGCGATACTAGCCATGCAGCTAATGGAGAAATATTCAGCATGAATGCAGATGGAAAAAATGTAAAACGAATAACGCATAAACCTGACTATGATTCTGGCGCTAAATTTTCTCCAAATGGTGACAAAATCGCCTTTTATGGAAGTCAAAACGATCAATGGGACCTATACCTTATGAATACCGATGGCAGTGAACTTACCAACATTACCAACGATAGTATTGAGTGTTACTCACCAAGTTGGTCGACAGATGGTCAATGGTTAGTCTATACAGCAGGATTTAGGGGAACTTATAATATTTTTAAAATTCATATTGACACAAAAGAGCGGGTTCAATTGACCCAAACCAAGGGCCGAAATGAAAGTCCGGTTTGGATTACAAGAATAGTCCTATGATTCAACATTTAAAATGGTTCTTCTAAAATTTACATAAAGAAAGGGGTCCAAATAAATTAGGACAAATACATGGCCCATTTTTACGATAATTTAGGATCTTTGCTGTTCAAATCTTCTGTACAATCACAAATGACCAAAATAGAACAGGCCTTGCTCTTGCCTAGTAATCGAGACAAAATGTTGGCCATTGGCAAGATCATCGGCAGAAAAATTCCCGCAACTGACATTTTCGACAATTTAAATGACTATGAAAAAACTTTTATTTATATCGATATACTTGAAGGAGAAGTAACCAATGGCGGTTTTGAACAGTTTTTTTTCAATAGTTCCGGTGCATTTTCACATGAAATTTTAGAAGCCTATCATAGAATTAATGCAGACTTTACGGCCGATATCATTTACAAAGCCATTTCATTATTTCCGACATTACCTGTACCTAAAGACTTGAACATAAGAAGACAAGTATTACTTGATAATGCATCGATTACTTCCTTGTGGGATGATTTAGATCATCAATTTGCAAAATCTGACGAAAATATCACAGAACTACTTATCGATTTCATTAAGAGGAACATTTCATATTTCAATTAACATTGAATTTTGTGTTCATTTATCATAACAAAATGACAAAAAATGACCATCGCGTATAGGTTTGGGTATTTTAAGTGTGATTGATTATCAATGTTGAAAGTAAATGGTTGTAACTTGCAACTAATCGAATTACTAAAAAGCTCCAGAGCTAAACACCCCCAAACAGTTCTAAAATAATTGATTAGCCTACTTAGCATAGATGTCTAAATTACCACAAGAATATCAATTTCTAGATTTATCTGATTATGGTCGTTTTTTGGCACATAGGATTGCAAGCGGTTTAAAGAATACCCTTTTCACACCTATTCATGTAACCACGCTATTTATTATAGCAGGGCTTATGGCCATATTTTGCATGCTTAATAATTACTATGGTGCAGCGGCCTTTTTTTTAGTTTTAAAATCTGTTTTAGATGCTGCGGACGGTGAATTGTCCCGCTTAAAAAATACCCCTTCATATACGGGCAGGTATTATGATTCCATTGCAGATATCATCTTAAACTTTTTCTTTCTTCTCACCTTTTGGCATATCACCGAAGGTTCCATTATATACATGTTGTTGGCCTTTTTCGGAATACAAATGCAAGGAACGGTCTATAATTACTATTACGTCATTTTACGCAACCACGTAAATGGTGATACGACAAGTAGAATCATAGAGGATTCTGCCCCAAAAGCATTGAAAGGTGAAAACCAACGTACGGTCAATATTTTATACAAAATATATGATGTACTATATATTGTGTTTGACAAAATCATGTATCAGATGGACAAGAAAGCCGTAGATAGTGCCCCTTTTCCTAAATGGTTTATGACCCTGTTATCCACTTTTGGGCTGGGGTTCCAATTGCTTTTCATGGCAGTCATGCTATTGCTACGGCTCGAAGAATTTGTAATTCCAGTATTTATTGGTTACTCTTCTTTGATTTTGGTTTTTGTAGGCCTGCGCCGGACAGTTCTTAATTAAGAACTTCTGTATCCTTTCAACATGATACAACTGCTTTATTCCCTATTTTTATTGGGAATAATTCACTGAAGCCATCATCCAATGAACGTAATACCGTTGTTTAAACGTTTTTTATTATTTCTCCTTGTTGCCATTAGTATGTATTCCTGCAAGGAATCCAAAAAAGAGCAAATCGAAATTGAAGGCCTTCTTGAACAGGTAGAAATTGTAAGGGACAAATGGGGCATCAACCACATTTATGCCAATAACCAACATGATCTTTTTTTTGCACAAGGTTACGCAGCGGCACAAGATCGGCTCTTTCAATTTGAGGTATGGCGTAGGCAAGCTACCGGCACTGTGGCCGAAATTCTTGGGGAGCGGGAACTTAATCGTGATATAGGCACCCGACTATTTAAATTTCGTGGTGATATGACAGAAGAAATGAACCATTATCACGAGGATGGGGCAGCAATCATTACGGCATATACCAATGGAGTCAATGCCTATATTGATAGAATCATGAAAACACCAGGCCAGCTCCCAATAGAATTTAAAATGCTCAATATTGTTCCTGAAAAATGGACACCAGAGGTCGTCATATCTAGGCATCAAGGCTTATTGGGAAATATTCAAGACGAATTGGAAATTGGTCGTGCAGTTGCCTTGCTGGGCGAAGAAAGCGTAAAAGATCTGTACTGGTTTCACCCCAAAGAGCCTAATATTTCAATCGATTCCAAAATTGATAAAAACTTACTGTTTGATGACATTTTGGCCTTGTACACGGCCTATCGCAAACCTGTACGTTTTGAACCAGAAGACGTTTTACCAGAATATAGAGCTACCTCGAATTCACCTATTACATTAAATACTGAAGAACCTAAAGAGGATTCCAGATCTATTGGCAGTAATAATTGGGTAGTTAGTGGCAAGCATATGGAAAATGGCAAGACATTCATGGCCAATGATCCCCACAGAAGGGTAGCCCTGCCCTCCCTGCGCTATATGGCACATTTGGTCGCCCCAGGATGGAATGTGATAGGCGGAGGCGAACCCGAAATTCCGGGTATTTCGATTGGTCACAATGAATATGGCTCGTGGGGATTGACCGTATTTGAAACCGATGGAGAAGATTTATATGTTTATGACCTAAATCCTGATGACAAATCCCAATATCGCTATCAAGATGAGTGGACGAACATGATGATAATTCAAGAGAAAATACCCATCAAAAATAGTGATAGTATCGTTGTAGACTTAAGCTATACCCATCATGGACCTGTGGCTTATTTAGACACCATAAACAACAAAGCATATGCTGTGCGCTGTGCGTGGCTAGAGCCAGGTGGTTCTCCCTATTTGGCATCATTACGAATGGACCAAGCGAAAACTTGGGAAGAATTTAGAGAGGCTTGCAACTATAGCCATATACCGGGCGAAAACATGGTCTGGGCCGATAAAGAAGGCATCATTGGCTGGCAGGCGGTAGGTATAGCCCCAATCAGACAAAACTTTAGTGGCCTGGTACCTGTACCGGGTGATGGAACTTATGAGTGGGATGGGTATTTGCCTATTATTGAGAAACCAAATATTTTGAACCCACCCCAAGGTTTTATTGCTACCGCCAACCAAAATGTGACCCCGCAAGACTATGACAAATGGAACGCCATAGGCCATACATGGGCCGACCCTTATCGTGGTGACCGAGTGAATGAAGTTTTGGAATCAAATAAAAAGCCCACTATGGCAACAATGAAAGCTTTGCAAGTTGATTACCTATCGCTACCGGCCCGTGCATTAACTCCTTTTTTGTCCAATTTATCATTCGTGGGCAAAGTACAGGAAGCCAAACTAAAATTGGAAGGTTGGGACTATAGACTACATGCTTCTTCTATTGAAGCTGCTATATATGTAGCTTGGGAAAATGAGATTAAATTATTGGCGAACAAGCGATTCATTCCAGAAGCTGCACAACATATCATTTCTGGTATCCAATTAAAAAAATTGATGGACTGGATTCAAAATCCAGACAGTCGATTTGGGTACAACCCTATTCAAGGTCGTAATGCATTCCTTACGGAAGCGTTTGAAAATGCCATTCAATACTTAAATGAAACCTTAGGTGATGATATCAACATGTGGCAATATGGCCAAGAAAAATTTAAACATTCTTATATTTCACATCCTTTGGGTGGACTTGTGTCTGAGAAACTGAAAGAAAAACTTAATTTGGGTCCGTTACCCCGTGGTGGCAATGGCTACACCCCTGGTTCCACGGGATCCAACAATCGACAAAGCAGTGGTGCGACCTTTCGTATGATTGTGGATACAGGTGATTGGGACACGGCCATTGGAACCAATGGCCCTGGACAATCTGGCGACCCAGGTAGTCCGTTTTATAGCAATTTGTTTGAATCGTGGGCCAATGACGAATACTTCCCAGTGTTTTATTCACGGAGTAAAATTGATTCGGTAATGGTGAGCAAAAAGGTGATGATGCCAAAAAGATAACATTATGGAACCACAAATTCATGAAGTAATTAGTTATCAAGATGATTTTCTTAAGAAGGAAGAGGCAAATTCATTATTTAAACACTTAATTAAGTATGATGATCTAACTCAAATGATGGTAATGCAAGCTGCCACAGGTGATACATTCAAGTGTAATTTTGGCAAAATGATGTTTATTGATAATGATTTGATTGCAACAAACAAATTTCCAGCAATAATTTGGGGCACTAGTACTAGTTGGTCCGAGGAAATGCTTACTATTAAGCAAAGAGTGGAACAATTAACCCAAACTGAATTCAAAACTTGTGTTTGTATCTATTATCCCGATGGAAATTCAGGAGTCGATTTTCATTCAGATAGATCAGCTTTTGGTGACACCTCTATTTTACCCTCGTTAAGTTTAGGTGAAGAACGCAAGTTTTGTTTGCGAAACATTAAATCCAAAGAAGAAACGTGCATGGTTCTAAAACATGGTAGCTTGGTGGTGATGCAAAATGGTTGTCAAGAACATTATGAACATAGTTTACCAATAAATCCTGCATATAAAAATCCAAGAATCAACATTACTTTTAGAAAATATGGCTACGAAACAAAATAAAATGAACCAAAAATCAAGTATAAGTTGACTGCATTCGCTTCATTTCAATGATTCCTACTTTTGAATTATACATAAAACCATGATGATTTCAAGTCTTCAAAATCCCTTGGTAAAAAAGGTGTTATTACTTAAAGAAAAGTCACGCGAACGTAAAAAATCGGGGCTTTTTGTCATTGAAGGCATGCGCGAAATGCAATTGGCCCTAAAGGGTGGCTATGAGTTTAAAACTATACTTTTTTGTAATGAATTGCTCAACGAACAACCTATTGACCAATTTCCTCATGAAAAGGCCATAGCCATAACCAAAGAGGTTTATGAAAAATTAGCCTATCGGGGCACTACCGAAGGCATCATGGCCATCGCCCAAATCAAGGAACATCAATTGGCCACGCTACAAATAAAAGCTAAAAACCCTTTGATTTTGGTGGCCGAAGCACCTGAAAAACCAGGGAATATTGGTGCACTTTTGCGCACTGCAGATGCTGCAAATATTGATGCGGTGTTGATTGCCAATCCCAAAACAGATTTCTACAATCAAAACATTATTCGATCCAGCGTAGGCTGCGTATTTACAACCCCCGTAGCGGTGGGTACCACTGAAGAAATCATTGCGTATTTACAACAAAAAAAAGTTTCCATTTGTTGCGCCGCCCTAACCGCTTCCATCAAGTATACAGATGTAAATTTTACAAAAGCCACCGCCATTGTTGTTGGCACAGAATCTACGGGTCTTTCAACCTTGTGGTTACAAAATTCCGACCAAAACATTATAATACCGATGCAAGGTGAGATTGACTCTATGAATGTATCGGTATCGGCCGCAATACTTATATTTGAGGCCAAACGTCAACGCGGATTTTAACTGCCATGCAAAGCCAAAGCCTATTTTACCTAATCATTATCATATTGGTGGCTCAATATGCCATAGATACTTTTTTGGATTATTTGAATGCCAAAAAATTTGGTGATCAACCACCTAATGAATTAAGTGACATTTTTGATCAAGAAGCATACCTTAAATCACAGGAATATAAAAAAAAGAACTATCGCTTTGGGCTGTTCAAAGATTTTATTTCACTAGCTGTCACCTTGGCTTTTTTAATATTTGGAGGTTTTGAATGGTTGGATACCCTAATTAGAAATTTCACGAACAATCAAGTGGTAATGGCCTTGTTATTTTTTGGAGCATTGGTATTGGGCAGTAATATAATTGCATTGCCAATGTCATATTACCAGACCTTTGTTATTGAAGAAAGATTTGGATTCAATAAATCCACTAGAAAACTATTCTTTTTTGATATCTTGAAAGGATGGCTTTTGACTGCTATTTTGGGAGGTGCCATATTGGCCATGGTAATTTGGTTCTTGCAATGGGCTGGGCCCAATTTTTGGATATACGTATGGGGGGTTTTTGCTTGCTTGGTGATATTCATGAATCTTTTTTATAGCAAGCTCATTGTCCCCCTTTTCAACAAACAAAATCCCCTTGAAGCAGGCGCCCTCAAAGAATCCATTGAAAATTATGCCCACAAGGTGGGCTTTGAGCTCAAAAATATATTTGTCATTGACGGTTCTAAACGTTCAACCAAAGCCAATGCCTACTTCTCTGGATTTGGAAAACAAAAGCGGGTTACCCTCTTTGATACCTTGATAAACGATCTTGAAGAGGATGAAATTGTGGCTGTTTTGGCTCATGAAGTGGGTCACTATAAAAGAAAACATATACTTGTCAATTTATTGCTTTCTGTTCTTTTGACTGGCCTTACACTTTACATTTTATCCCTTTTTATCAATAACCCAGAAATTTCACTGGCGATTGGTGTTTCGCAACCTAGCTTTCACGCCGCCTTAACCGGTTTTGCACTGCTATATAGCCCCATCTCAACCTTAACAAGCTTGGTCATGAATTATCTATCTCGTCGTTTTGAATTTCAGGCAGATAATTTTGCTAAACAAACCTTTGCAGCAGACCCTTTGATCAGTTCGCTTAAAAAACTGTCTAAAAACAATTTAAGCAATTTGACGCCACACGGGGCTTACGTGTTTATGCACTATTCTCATCCACCTTTAATTGAGCGAATACGCAACCTTAAGGCATAATTTTTGTTGGTAGGCAAATAAGATTAACGTAAATTTAATCTACTATGAAGGCGGCGGCTATTGAAAAAGAAAATAAAGAGATTGCAAAGCAGTACAAAGAGCTGCTCCGCATAAGCTATCAAAATCTTTCAGCAAAAGATAAGAAATTGATACGCTCTGCATTTGACGTGGCTGTTGACGCCCATAAGGATCAGCGCAGAAAATCGGGCGAGGCCTATATTTTTCATCCCATTGCCGTTGCTAAAATAGTCGCATCTGAGATTGGACTCGATGCCGTATCCATTGCCTCTGCCCTATTGCATGATGTAGTTGAAGACACACCCTATACCCTTGACGATATTGAGCGCATGTTTGGTGAGACCGTTGCTCGTATTGTCGATGGGTTGACCAAAATTGCACACCTTAAAAAAGACAAGAATATAAGTCAGCAAGCCGAGAACTTCAGAAAAATGTTGCTGACCTTGCATGATGATGTACGTGTAATCATCATTAAGATTGCCGATCGATATCACAATATGTTGACCATGGACAGCATGCCTGAAGACAAGCAGGTCAAGATTGCTTCAGAAACCCTTTACATTTATGCTCCGTTGGCCCACCGTATTGGTTTGTACAACATAAAGACCCAACTCGAAGACCTAAGCCTTAAGTACACAGAACCAGATGTGTATACTGATATTCAAAACAAAATTGAAGAGACCGAAGACGAGCAAAAAGCCTATATCAACGACTTTACCAAAGTCATTAGAGATTCACTTGACGATGAGGGCTTAAATTATGATATCAAAGGGCGAATGAAATCCATTTTTTCCATTCGCCGCAAAATGAAAGCTCAAAATGTAGCTTTCGATGAAATCTATGACAAATTTGCCATTCGTATCATCTACAAATCGGATCGGAAAAATGAAAAGTTTTTGGCTTGGAAAATATATTCGATAGTCACCGACCATTTTACACCCAATCCTGTTAGGCTGCGCGATTGGATTACCTCTCCAAAATCTACAGGTTATGAGGCTCTACACATCACGGTCATGGGGCCTGGTGGTAAATGGGTAGAAGTACAAATACGCAGTGAACGTATGCATGAAATTGCAGAAAAAGGTTATGCAGCCCATTTCAAATACAAACATGGAGAACAAAAGGAACAGGGTATTGACATTTGGCTCAACCGTTTACAAGAAGCTCTAGAGAATTCAAATGCCAGTGCGGTCGATTTTGTTGAAGAGTTCAAACTAAATTTATATTCAAAAGAAATATTCGTCTTTACACCTAATGGCGAATTAAAGTCATTGCCCAAGGGTGCAAGCCCGTTGGATTTCGCATTCAATATTCATACAGAGGTGGGAATGAAAACCCGTGGAGCCAAAGTAAACGGCAAGTTGGTGCCCCTAAATACCATATTGCATAGCGGTGACCAGGTTGAGATTATAACGTCTGAAAATGCAAAACCCAATCAAAACTGGCTGGACTATGCACATACGGCCAGGGCAAGGTCAAAAATAAAATCATCACTACGCGAAGAACAAAAATCAATTGCGGCTGAAGGAAAAGAAATATTAAGGCGCAAGTTAAAATCCCAGAAGGTCACCCTCAGTGAAGATGTGGTGAATAAGATGGTGGTTTATTTTAAATTAAAAACTAGCCTTGATCTATTTTATAGAGTTGGCAATGGAGCCATTGATAACCAAAAAATAAAGGATTTTGCTTCATCCTACAATAATGCTTTTTTAAATTTCTTCAAAAATAAGATTCGGAAAACACCTATTCCAGAAGATGTCAATAAAGATGAAATAACGGCAAAGTATGACATGCTGGTTTTTGGCAATGAAGAAGAAAAATTGGATTATAAACTTTCAAAATGCTGCAATCCAATTCCTGGTGACGAGGTTTTTGGATTTGTTAGCGTGAATGAAGGTATAAAAGTACATGCCAAAAACTGTCCCAATGCCATTTCGTTACAATCTAATTATGCCTACAGAATAATTAGTGCCAAATGGATAGATTCCACACAAGAAGAATTTACAGCAGATATTGAATTGACCGGAATTGACAATCTAGGCCTTATCAATGAAATCACCAATATCATTTCCGATAATATGCACGTGAACATGCGCAACCTCAATTTCAGTACTGAGGGAGGCACTTTTATGGGCACCATTACCGTAGTAGTAAAAAACAACACCATCTTAAAAAAACTAATCAACAATTTGAAGCAAATTGGCGGTATTGACAAAGTAACTAGAATTTAATTTTTAGCTGTACCTTTGTCAAGTTGTACTGCAAAATAGCATGGGAAACGTCAAAAATCAGGAAATTGTAAAAAATGTTTTCACTACATTCTTAGAAGAGAATGGGCATAGAAAAACACCTGAAAGGTATGCCATTTTACAAGAGATTTATAATAGTGACGATCATTTTGATGTAGAATCGCTTTATATCAAAATGAAGACCAAAAATTATCGTGTGAGCCGTGCCACATTATATAATACCATTGAACTATTGTTAGAATGCAAATTGGTTCGCAAACATCAATTTGGAAAAAACCAGGCGCAATACGAGAAATCATATTTTGACCGCCAACATGACCATGTTATTCTAACAGATACCGGTGAGGTGGTCGAATTCTGTGACCCAAGAATTCAATCCATAAAAAAAACTATTGAAGAAGTTTTTGATATAAAGATCAATAACCATTCACTATATTTCTACGGGACCAGAAACAAACAAAAAAACGTAACAGAATAACCACTTATACATGGTAGATTTACTGCTCGGCCTCCAATGGGGAGACGAAGGAAAGGGAAAAATTGTTGATGTACTTACCAAAGATTATGACATAATAGCCCGCTTTCAAGGAGGGCCAAATGCGGGTCACACCCTAGAGTTTGACGGTATTAAGCACGTATTGCACACTATTCCTTCCGGTATTTTTCATGATAATGCCCTTAATGTGGTAGGAAATGGCGTGGTCATCGATCCCGTCATTTTCAAAAAAGAATTGGACAACCTTGGTAAGTTCAATATTGATATCAATGCCAAGTTGTTGATTTCAAGAAAAGCCCACTTGATCTTACCCACACATAGACTACTTGATGCGGCATCGGAGGCCTCAAAAGGAAAAGCCAAAATAGGCTCTACCCTTAAAGGAATCGGACCTACCTATATGGACAAAACAGGAAGAAACGGCATGCGTGTAGGCGACTTGGAATTTGATGCATGGAAGAAAAAATATCGAGCCCTGGCCAATAAGCATGAAGCCATGATCGATTTTTATGATGTGGATATTCAATATGATCTTAAAGAATTGGAAGCCGATTTTTTTGATGCCGTTAAAGAACTCAAAAAGCTAAAATTTATTGATAGTGAAGAATTTATATACACTTCAATGGTCAAAGGCAAAAAAATATTGGCAGAAGGTGCTCAAGGCTCGTTATTGGATATTGATTTTGGAACCTACCCCTTCGTTACCTCGTCCAACACTACAGCGGCAGGTGCTTGCACTGGATTGGGTATAGCCCCTGGCAAAATCGGACGTGTTTTTGGCATTTTTAAAGCGTATACCACCCGGGTGGGTAGCGGGCCGTTCCCCACAGAGCTCTTTGACCAAGATGGTGAAACCATGGGCCGTGTAGGCAATGAATTTGGTGCAACCACAGGAAGACCAAGACGTTGTGGCTGGCTTGATTTAGTAGCATTGAAATATGCTGTTCAAATTAATGGAGTCACCGACTTGATGATGATGAAAGGCGATGTTTTAAGTGGTTTTAAGACGCTTAAAGTCTGTACATCATACAAATACAAAGGAAAGGAAATAAGCCATCTTCCCTATAATATTGAACCGGAGTATGTGACTCCTGTTTATAAAGAAATGAAAGGCTGGGCAAAAGATTTGACCCAGTTAAGGTCCGAATCGGAATTTCCTGCCGAATTAAATGAGTACATCGCATTTTTAGAAAGTGAATTGAACGTTCCCATCAAGATAGTATCTGTGGGACCAGACAGAACACAGACTATTCATAGATAGGTTTCACAAACCTTTCTAAATCCTTTTCCACGCTTTCTTTAAAAATCCTACTTTTGGTTAAAATTATTGGGATTGAAAAAATTCACCTTCTTTCTATTGGTTTTCCCGTATTTCTTGGTTTTCTCCCAAGATCAAACCCCTAATGAAGGGCGCTTGATCAATATCATCTATGGTGCCAATTTTACGAAAGATGAAGCACAGTTCCCAGGCGCCTCCATCTTTAGCAAGGACGATGAACGACAAGTGCAATTTGAACATCAAGGTGCAGACTTGTGGTGCGATATCGCGGTGTTCTACAGTAAAGAAAACAGATTACGGGCCATAGGCAATGTGCGCTTGCAACAAGGGGATTCCATTGAGATGAACAGCGGTAAAATGGATTACAATGGCAATACCAAATTGGCGAGGGCATGGCAAAACGTTGACCTTTCCGATGGTAAAATGACGCTGACTACCGACACCCTTTATTTTAATCGCGAAAAACAACAATCTTTCTACAATTCAGGTGGCAAGGTAGTAGATTCGGCCAATGTACTTACCAGTAAAATAGGCACCTACTTTATGGAATTGAAAAAGGTGCAATTTCAAGATAGTGTTCACATAGACAACCCCGAATACACCATAGATTCCAAACAACTTGATTATTATCGGCTCTCAAAAAATGCCTATATGTATGGACCATCAACCATTGTGGGCAAAGAGTATGAAATATATTGTGAGCGAGGTTTTTATGATACAAAAATAGAACAGGGTTATGGCGTTAAAAACACAACTATCAATTACAACAATCGTATTATTGAAGGAGATAGCGTTTATTTTGACAAAGCCAGTTCATTTGCATCGGCCACCAATAATATCATCGTCACGGATACCATAAATAAAGGTGTCATAAGAGCCCACTATGCAGAAGTATTTAAAGAAAAAGATTCTGTCTTTGCCACCAGGCGCGCCGTCTCCATAAGTTTGGTACAGCAAGACTCGTTGTACATGCACGGAGACACCTTAATGGTCACGGGCAAACCCGAAGCCCGCATCTTACGGGCATTTCACAACGCCAAATTTTATAAAACTGATTTGAGTGGAAAGTGTGATTCCATACATTTTGACGAAAAAACAGGAATTACCCAATTGATCACCAATCCCATCTTATGGAGTGTCGACAATCAAATGACGGGCGATAGCATACATTTGATATCAAATTTGGAAACCGAAAAACTAGACTCCCTAAAAGTCATCAACAATGCCTTTATCATCGCCCTAGATACCATTAGCCAAACGGGCTATGATCAGGCCAAAGGCAAAGATCTATTTGGCAAATTCATAGAGAATGAACTCAAAATAATCGACCTGGTAAAAAATACCGAGGTAATCTATTACGTCTACAATGACCAACAAGAATTGATTGGAATCAACAAGGCCATTTGCAGTAAGATAAGATTGTTGATGGAGAACAGCGATATTGAAGATATAACCTTTTATACCAATCCTGATGGTGATATCTTTCCTGAAGGAGAATTACCTGAGGAAAGTCGAAAATTAAAAGGCTTCATTTGGCGTGGCGAAGAACGCATTATGGGAAAAGATGACATTTTTGATGAAGATGACAACAATTTGCAATTGGTTAAAATTCGCGGAATTGAAGAAGAAATGAATATTGATGCAGAAGAAAGTGAAAGGAGTGGGCTACCCATAGTTCCCAACAATTCAGACTCCAAAAGCAATAACAAAAAAGCTCTTAAGCCCAAGAGGCCAACTGTTCAAAAGGTCAAAACAGGCTTCTGAATGAAAGATGATTTTCAAAAATACCAAGCTCAGACCACGCCACATCCATTAGGATTGCAAATCGCCAAAGCCGAGGGAAGCTACATCTACGATACTGATGGAAATGCACATTTGGATTTTGTTGCCGGCGTATCTGCCTGTAGTCTAGGACATTGCCATCCTAAGGTAGTGGAGGCCATTCACGAGCAAACAAAAAAATACATGCACGTAATGGTCTATGGCGAATATGTGCAGCAGCCTGCGGTGGCCTATACCAAAATGTTGGCCTCGTTATTACCTAAAAAATTGGAAACCACCTATTTAGTAAATTCGGGTACAGAGGCAATAGAAGGTGCCTTAAAATTGGCCCGACGATATACTGGCCGCTCACAGATTCTGGCAGCCCAACATGCCTATCATGGCAATACTATGGGCAGTCTTAGTGTTACAGGGTTTGAAGCCCGAAAAAGGGCCTTTAGACCTTTAATTCCGGATATCAAATTTCTTGAATTTAACAATGAAGAAGACTTAGCAAAAATTACCAAGAAAACGGCTGCCATTATTTTGGAGACCATACAAGGTGGAGCAGGATTTATAGTGCCCAAAAACAACTACCTCAAAAAGGTACGGCAAAGATGCACTGAAGTAGGCGCATTATTGATTTTAGATGAGATTCAACCTGGATTTGGTCGTACGGGCAAACTTTTTGCTTTTGAGCATTATGATAGTGTTCCAGATATTTTGGTCATGGGCAAGGGCATGGCATCGGGCCTTCCGGTAGGTGCTTTCACAGCATCCCATGAAATGATGTCAAGTTTTATGGATAGCCCAAAATTGGGGCATATTACGACTTTTGGCGGTAATCCAGTCATTGCCGCGGCAAGCTTGGCTACCTTAAAAGAGCTCACCAAAAGTTCACTCATTGAAGATACGCTCAAGAAAGAAACACTCTTTAGAAACCTTTTGGCACATCCCCTAATAATAGAAATAAGGGGCAAGGGTTTAATGTTGGCAATGGTTTTTAACAGCGTCGAAATTGTTAATTACTTAGTCTTGACGGCGGCCAAAAAAAGGCTTATTTTGTTTTGGTTGTTGTTTGAACCAAAAGCCGTTCGTATATCGCCACCGTTAACCATTTCTGACGATGAAATTAGGAAGGGTTGTGAGCAAATTATCCAAATACTAAATGGCTACCAGCAGACAACTGTTAACTAATTTGTTGATAACAAACCCAAATCTTGGACCAAAGACTAGTGGTTAAACCGCTAATTTTAAGTCCATAGTCAAACCAAATAAGTTTCTATGGCGTTAGAACCTAACGAAAATCAAGACAGATCTGTTACCAAGTTCGAATCAATGCTCAAAACAGACGACGTCTACTTCTTTGATGCTGAAGATTTTGAAGACATTATACACCACTATTTGAACATTGGTAAAATCGCTCTTGGCAAGAAAGCCATTCAAATTGGGCTTAAACAACATCCACATTCTTTAGAATTAAAACTGCTAAAAGTGGAAACTTTGGTCTTCGAAGATCAATTTGATACCGCTGAAAAGCTCTTGGACGAATTGCAGACACTTGATTCAAGTAATGAAGAAATCTTTATTCAAAGGGCAAACATACTTTCAAAGCAAGATGACCATCAAGGGGCGGTAAGCATGTTGATGCAAGCTTTAAGCGTTGCTGAAAACAGTTTTGATATTTACTCTCTTTTGGGTATGGAATATTTGTTTATGGATGATTTTGAAAAGGCAAAAGTAAGTTTTACAAAATGTGTAGAATTTGATGATACCGACTATGCATCTTTGTACAATGTAATTTACTGTTATGAGTTTTTGGAAGATTTTGACGGAGCCATTTTATACTTAAATGAATATTTGGAACGAAATCCCTACTGCCAAGTTGCATGGCACCAATTGGGTAAAATGTACTACGCCAAAAGTATGTTTAAAGAGGCACTTACTGCATTTGATTTCGCCATTATATCAGAAGACTCATTTTTAGGGGCATACTTTGAAAAAGGTAAGGTGCTTGAAAAGCTTGGAAAGTACAATGAGGCGATTGAAAGCTATGAAACCACTATAAATCTAGACGACCCTACTTCACATGCCTATTTACGTATTGGGCGTTGCCATGAAAAATTGGGTAATGACGACCTTGCCAAATATTACTATTACAATACGGTTCACGAAGATCCACTTTTAGATAAAGGCTGGTTGGCCATAACAGAGTATTATACAAAGAAAGAAGATTATCATAAAGCGCAGCGTTATATCAATAAAGCAATAAACATAGATGGCGAAAACCCCATGTACTGGAAAAAATGTGCTAAAATCTATATGGCGCTCGATAATCTTGATGAGGCTGATTTTGCCTTTAAACAGGCCGTAGACCTTGGAAACTTTGAATTGGACACATGGCAAGAATGGGCTGCTGTACTTTATAAATTAAAAGATTACCATTCGGCCTCACAAGTTTTATTGCAGGGCTTGGAGTTTTATCCTGAGAATGCAGAAATGAGTTTTCAGCTTGCAGGCCTATATATTAAAACGAACAAAACCTTACTCGCCAAAGAAAAATTAAGCTACGCACTACAATTAAATGCTGAAAAAGTGGTTGACTTTAAAGAGAAGTTTCCGGAGTTCAAAAATGTAAAATGGATTTTGGACATTTTAAAGCGAAACAAAAAAGCATCTACTTAATTCTAATTAATACAACGTAGTATGGGGCTTCGTAATCTAAAAGACTACGTAATCATTACGCTTAAGGGTATGGCCATGGGGGCCGCTGATGTTGTTCCTGGTGTCTCTGGGGGTACTATTGCTTTTATTTCAGGCATCTATGAAGAACTCATCACCTCAATCAATAATATCAACCTTGCCGCTTTTAAGACCTTGAGAAAACAGGGGTTTTCAACTTTTTGGAACCAATTGAACGGCAATTTCTTACTGGCCCTTTTTGCCGGAATTTTTATCAGTGTTTTATCACTTGCCAAATTTTTGAGTTGGCTGTTGGAGAATCAACCAGTGTTGTTATGGTCTTTTTTCTTTGGCCTTGTATTGGCAAGTATTTTTTTGGTTGGTAAAGAAATCAAAAAATGGAACCTTGCGACCATATTTATGTTGTTGTTGGGCACCTCCATAGCATATTTTATTACCACATTACCACCCAATGAAAACGTTGCAAGTTTGCCCTATTTATTTCTATCAGGGGCCTTGGCGGTATGCGCCATGATATTGCCCGGAATTTCCGGGGCATTCATATTAGTGCTTTTGGGTTCGTACAAGACCATTTTAGATGCCGTTCATGAGCGTGATGTTCAAATGGTCGCCACAGTTGCATTTGGGGCAATTATTGGTCTTTTAAGTTTTGCGAGATTGCTCAAATGGATGTTCAAAAATTATCGTAACACCACACTGGCCCTATTGACCGGCTTTATTTTAGGTTCGTTGAGCAAAATATGGCCATGGAAATCGATTCTTGAAACCAAAGTTTTTAATAAAAAGATAATCCCCATTCGAGAACAAAATATATCACCACTGGAATATGAGGGCGACCCACAATTATTACTTGCCATTGTTCTCGCCATACTAGGTTTTTCCCTTATTTTTATACTTGAAAGGATGGCTTCCAAAAAATAGGAAGTACCCGTTTCTATGCATCAACCCAGAACATTTATTGATAAAATATTTTTGGTGGTCAAAGGTCTTTTTATGGGCGCCGCCAATAAAGTCCCCGGCGTGTCTGGAGGTATCGTTGCATTTGTCGGGGGATTTTATGAAGAATTCATTTATTCTTTGCAAAAAGTCAATATCAAAGCTGCCAAGTTGCTTTTTAATGGCCGCTTTAAAAGCTTTTACCGCTATACCAATGGTACCTTTTTGGTCCTCTTAATCGCGGGCATGTTGATTAGTTATTTTAGTGTTTCCCGTTTATTGGACTATTTTTTGGACAAAAAGGAGCTTTATGTTTGGGCAGGATTTTTTGGTATGATATTGGGTTCCATTTATTTCATATCCAAAGATTTTAAAAACTGGAACAAGAAAACCATAACTGCCTGTGTCATAGGTTTGGTTGTTGGCTTATCCATTAGCTTTTTAAGCCCCGCCAAAGAAAATGACAATCTTTTTTTCATCTTTTTCTGTGGTATCATCAGTGTCTCAGGTATGACTTTACCGGGCTTATCTGGATCGTTCATTCTAATACTTTTGGGCAATTATGTGTTGCTTTTGGTAGATTCGGTCAACAGCTTATATGATACATTCGCCGAAATTATAAAAGGGGATTTCAGTTTTGTCAAAAATAGTGCCCGCCTACATACATTAAAAATACTTGCGGTGTTCACTTTGGGCTCTGCCACGGGTTTGGTTACGCTTTCCCATTTATTAGGTTTTGTGCTTAAATATTTTAAAAAAATTACCACGGCGGTAATCATCGGTTTTATTACAGGTTCTTTAGGTGTAGTGTGGCCCTGGAAACGCACTTTGTTCAAAAAAGATGAATTAGGTCAATTTTTGATAGATTCGAATGGAGATAAAATCATCGCCAATTACCAACGCTATTGGCCCGATATTACAATTATGGAAACATGGGCAGCTGTTTTCTTCATTATTTTTGGCATCTTCGTGCTACTGAGTTTAGAATGGTATGGAAAAATTAGAGCGGAAAAAGAAAAAGTACGGTCTGGTAGGTAAAGACATTTCCTACTCATTCTCTGAAGGTTATTTTTCAAACAAATTCAAAGAATTGGGCTTTATTGACCATACCTATAAAAATTTCGATCTAGACACCATAGATGGTTTTCCTCAGCTTTTGAAAGTAGAAAATTTATGCGGTCTAAATGTGACTATTCCCTATAAAGAAAAGGTAATGCCCTTTTTGACCCAAATAGATTCAATGGCCGCCGAAATTGGTGCTGTAAATACCATCAAACTCACCAAAGATGGGCCTAAAGGCTTCAATACCGATGCACATGGTTTTAAGGAATCTTTATTGCCTCTCTTACAAGAACACCATAAACATGCCTTGATTTTAGGTACGGGAGGAGCTTCTAAGGCCATTGCTTATGTTTTGAAAAACCTAGGGATTCGATTAAAATTTGTTTCAAGAACTAGTAAGGGTGATAACATCAATTACATTGAATTGAACAAAGAACACATTCAGCAGTATACACTAATTATTAATTGTACTCCTTTGGGCACACACCCGAATGTAGATGAAAGGCCCAATATTCCTTATAAATTCCTTACCAAGGACCATATTCTATTTGACCTTATTTACAATCCGTCAAAAACAGCCTTTTTAAAGGCCGGTGAAGCCTGCGGGGCTACCATACAAAATGGCCTGCCCATGTTACAATTGCAGGCAGAAAAATCTTGGGAAATTTGGAATTCTTAATGGGCACAATCCCACTGTCAATTAAGAACCACATAATATTCACCTATCCCTTGACCAAAAGAACAATGATTTTTTTTGAATATGGTCGCTAATGTTAGTAACTTACATTGGAATGCCATCAATCTAAACCAATAAAGAATATCGTGATGGATGAAAAAGAACATAAACTGCAGAGTACTGCAGAGGCTATTGAAAGTGATGGAAAGAAAGAAGTATTAGAATCACAAGAAATCACTGTAAACAAATCTAAAGATCCAATAGAGGAGCCCACAAGCGCAAAAGTGGAGGGCAGTGACAATGATAATAAGCCTACAGATAAAAACTTAAAGTCTACCGAGGACAATCCTCAGGTCAAGACAGAAGAGGTCTTGGATGAAATAGACCAAGAAAACGCCGAAGATGCCGAAGATTCAGAGAATGAGAAACGGCATGAAATACCCTTATTGGACTATCACGCCATGTCGATGGAAAATCTTGTGGGCGAACTACAACGACTGGTAAAAAATGAGAAGGTGCAGGCCAT
>JABDND010000053.1 GCA_013001145.1 Croceitalea sp.
CGCAGTATTGTTGGAGTTTACGGGCTTGATCCCGATCATCTATTATTAGAAAACAAAGGCAATGGCGAATTTAGTGATGCCACTGAGAGAAGAGGCTATGATTTAAAAAGTGCCGGCATGGTATCCAATGCCATTTGGGCCGATATTGACGGTGATGGACGAAAAGATTTGATCACAGTATCCGAATGGGACACGCCAAAAATCTATAGAACATCAGGAAGGCGCATCGCCAAAATGGCAACCTCTTTAGATAGTTTATTTGGATGGTGGAACACCGTTGAAGCTGCAGATTTGGATGCTGATGGTGATCTTGACTTAATTTTGGGCAATAATGGCGAAAACCTTCATTATAAGCCTATTGATGGGCAACCAATGAAGATGTGGATAAACGATTTTGATAACAATGGCACCATTGAACAAATTGTTACCCAAAGTTATAAAGGTGGCGATTTTCCCATACATCAGAAAAAAGAGTTAACCGAACAACTGGTTTCTCTTAAAAAGCAAAACCTTAAGGCTTCTGATTATGCACAACGGACCATTCAAGAACTTTTCCCCAAGGAAGTCATTGATCAATCGATAGTAAAACAAAGTACAATATCAAAATCCGTCATTGCGATCAATGATGGAAAGGGAAACTTTACAATTAAAAACTTACCCAGTAGGGCACAACTTTCTTGCATTTGCGACATTAGCTGTACCGATGTCAATAATGATGGCCACCTTGATTTGGTGATGGCGGGCAATGACTATGAGTACAAACCTCAATTTTCAAGACTTGATGCCAATTATGGCAATGTGCTGTTGGGAGATGGCAAAATGGGCTTTGAATGGAAAAACTATGATGAATCAGGGTTTTTTATCAAAGGTGAAGTAAAACACTTGATGCAGTTGTCCGATAAGAATGGTAAGCGCTATATATTGGCCGCCATAAACGATGAAAAACCCAAGATTTTTGCCATCAATGAATAAGATAGTCAAGCTTATTTTATGTATTTCTTTTTTGGTGCTTTCTTGTGAAAAGGGAGGGAGTCTTTTTTACAATCCTACTCCAAAACAATCGGGCATTGATTTTACGAATAGTATTACAGAAACCGAAGAACTCAACATTTTAGACTATCTCTATTTTTATAATGGAGGAGGTGTTGCGGTAGGAGACATTAATAATGACCAATTGCCCGATATTTTTTTTACGGGCAATCAAGTAAAGAACAAACTTTATCTAAATAAAGGAAATCTGCAATTTGAAGACATTAGCGTTATTGCGGGGGTCGAAGGCAATAGCTCTTGGAATACAGGTGCCGTCATGGGCGACATCAATGGCGATGGCCTACTGGATATTTATGTTTGCGCGGTAGTGGGCATCAAAGGCTTCAATGGCCATAATGAACTTTATATCAATAATGGAGACAATACCTTTACCGAGAGCGCAGCAGACTACGGTCTAGATTTAGATTCTTATAGCTCGTCGGCTGCCTTTTTTGATTATGACCTTGATGGTGATTTAGATATGTATTTGTTGAACCATGCTGTTCATAACTCTGAATCATTTGGTAATGTTGATCTGCGCTACCAAAGAAGTGATGAAACTGGTGATAAACTCATGCGCAATGATAATGGCAATTTTGTGGATGTTAGTGAAAGCGCAGGTATTTTAGGTGGTATCAATAGCTATGGGCTGGGGGTTGCCATAGCCGATTTTAATCAAGATGGTTATCCGGATATTTATGTGGGCAATGATTTTCATGAAGACGATTATTACTACCTCAATAATGGCGATGGTACTTTCACCGAAAGTTTAAGAAATCATTTTGGTCATACAACCCGTTTTTCAATGGGCAATGATGTGGCCGACATCAACAATGATGGCCTGCCCGATCTCATATCCCTAGATATGCTTCCGGAAGAAGAATTACCTTTAAAATCTTCCGAAGGTGACGATAACGTGCAAATTCAAAAATTACGAATTGAACGCTATGGGTATCACTATCAGTTTACGCGTAATATGCTTTATGTAAACCAACCTGACGGTAATTTTGTTGAAACTGCCCTTATGAGCGGCATAGCTGCAACAGATTGGAGCTGGAGTGCCTTATTTGCCGATTATGACCAAGATGGCATGCAAGATGTTTTCATTGCCAATGGCATTACCAAGCGCCCCAATGATTTGGATTTTATCAAATTTGTATCCAGTGATCAAATCAAGAATAAAATAAGTAATACCAAACTGGTTGATCAAAAAGCTTTGGATATGATGCCCTCAGGATCTGTACACAATTATATTTTTAAGGGAGCAGATGATTTGGTTTTTCAAGATAAGTCGTCTAACTGGATAGGCAGTGACACTTTGGTTTCTGGTGCTTCTGCCCTTGGTGACTTTGACAATGATGGCGATATTGATATTGTGGTCAACAATTTGAACGCGCCAGCCACATTATATGTGAACAAAACCGATGCAGATGCCAATTATTTAAAGATCAAGTTTGACTATCTAAATCAAAACAAACTTGGTATTGGCACCAAAGTCTATGTGTATACAAAAGGAGGGCTTCAATTCAAAGAACTCTTCCCGGCTCGCGGCTTTCAAGCTTCTTCCGAACCTCTGATTCATTTTGGTTTTGGCAAGCTGGACAAAATAGATTCGTTAAAGGTTATTTGGCCCAATAAGACCTATCAAGTGCTTTTCAACATTGCACCCAATCAAACGCTGACCATAAAACCTGATAAAACGAAACCCTTTGATTACGAAACCAAAAGTGGGAACGAGGAGAGATTATTCAAAAAAACGACCGATAACCTTGGAATAGATTTTGGCCACATTGAAGATAATTATGTCGATTTCAACCGAGAAAATCTTATGCCATACAAAATCTCGGACCGTGGGCCTGCATTTGCCTATGGCGATTTGAATAACGACTCTAAAAAAGACATCTTTTTTGGAGGTTCCAAGTTTATAGCCCCAATGGTATTTATACAACAAGATTCAACCTACACAGAAGAATCAATTGCCCCATTAAATGAAAATGCCATTAAGGAAGATGTCACTGCATTAATAGCCGATTTCAATGGTGATTCAAAAAACGACTTAATTACAGGCTCTGGCGGAGGCGATTTCTTTGGTGAATCTGCTCCATTGACAGAGAGTCTCTTTCTTCAGTCCAACGATGGGTTTGAGTTAAAAAAATTTCCAGAATTATTTCAAAATACTTCAATAATTAGGGCATCGGATTATGACAATGATGGGGATTTAGACCTTTTTGTAGGAGGCCAAACAGTCACTGGTTCATTTGGCGGGCCAATTTTCTCATATTTGATGAATAATGATAAAGGCACTTTTACCATAGACAAATCTTTTACTTTGGAAGGTATGGTAACCGATGCCCTATGGGACGATTTTGACCAAGATGGAGTCATTGACCTCATCGTTGTTGGTGAATGGATGAGCCCTCAATTCTTTAAAAACAATAGTGGAAATTTTACAAGAATACTGGAAAATGAACTCATAGGACTTTGGCAACGCATCGTGCCCTTTGATATTGACCATGATGGTGATCAAGACTATCTGTTGGGAAATTGGGGCACTAATTCTAAATTTAAAGCTTCCAAAGAAAAACCTTTAAAAATGTTTTTCAACGATTTTGATGGTAATGGACAGACAGAAACAATATTGGCCATAGAAAAAAATGGCTCGTATTACACCTTGGAAGGCCTAGATGAACTTGCTTCGCAAATGGTCTTTTTGCGCAAAAAATTCAATTCGTACACGGCATTTGCCGGCAAACCCATAGATGAAATTGTGGCTTCAGAAGTCTTGGAAAACTCCAAAGTATGGGGGGTGAATACGCTACACTCAGGATATTTGAAAAATGATAACGGCACCTTTAACTTTGTCCCCTTTAAAAACAGCTTACAAGTTTCTCCCTTAATGGATTTTCTGGTTTATGATTTTGATGATGACGGTAAACAAGACGTGCTCCTTGGAGGCAATTATTTTGGGGTTAAGCCTTACCACGGACGATTCGATTCGTTTCCTGGAGCCTTGATTAAAGATGAAAATACCATAATTTTGGGGAATCTATTAGGACTTGATTTTACCCAAAAATCAATTCGGCATTTGTCAATAATATCGCTTGAGCAAAAGGAATACCTCTTGGCGGTTTTCAACAACGATAAGGCCCAAGTTTATGAACTAACAAAATAGAACAAAATGAAAATGAGTACACAATATAAATTATTGTTGATTATGGCAGTTCTGTTTATTGCATCGTGCAAAAAAGCGGAGCCCATAGTAATAAGTCCCGAATACTTTCATGAATCGGTAGATAAGGTTACCGAAGTTATGATACATGATATTTTTTCGCCTCCTGTGGCCAGTAGAATATATGCATATCCCAATATCGCCGCCTATGAGGTTTTAGCAAAATCCAATGTGGATTACAGATCACTTTCTGGTCAATTAACTGATTTTGGAGCCGTTCCCTCACCAAAAGATACGATTAATTTAAACTATGAGTTGGCAGCCTTGATCGCACATATGGATCTGAGCAAAAGACTTATATTCTCAGAAGAACGCATTGAACAATTCAGGGACAGTTTATACCAAATTTGGGAAGCTAAAAATAGTAGCCAGTTCAACACTTCAAAAGCATACGGGCTTCAAGTGGCAGATTTTGTTGCCGCTTGGATGGATAAGGACAATTACAAGCAAACCCGTACTATGCCCAAATTTACCGTTGATTCTGACGAACCATCAAGATGGCAACCAACACCACCAGCTTACATGAGCGGTATTGAACCTCATTGGAATAAAATTCGCCCCTTTGTGATAGACTCTGCAGGTCAATTTAAACCTACACCCCCACCACCATTTTCAATGGAAAAAGATTCCGATTTTTATAAAGAGGTCAAAGAGGTCTATGATATAAGCAACGAAATTACCGCCAAAGGTGACTCTTCTGAAGAGGTCGCCATAGCCCAGTTTTGGGATTGCAATCCATATGTGTCGGTAACCCGTGGTCATTTAATGTTTGCCACTAAAAAAATAACTCCAGGGGCGCATTGGATAGGAATCACTAAAATCGCCAGTAGAATGGCCGGTGCAGATGTTGTGGGTACGGTACACGCGTATACTAAAACCTCCATTGCCATCGCCGACGCCTTTATTAGTTGCTGGGACGAAAAATACCGAAGTAATTTGATACGCCCTGAAACTTTGATCAATGAACATATTGATGACAGCTGGGAGCCTGTGTTGCAAACACCTCCTTTTCCCGAATACACCAGTGGCCACAGTGTAGTTTCAGGAGCGGCCTCAACTGCACTTACCAGCATCTATGGTGATGATTTTGCGTTTGATGATGATACAGAAGTTGCCTTCGGATTGCCCGTTCGATCCTTCAAATCATTCAATTCGGCAGCTGATGAAGCAGCCATTAGCAGAATGTATGGTGGCATACATTATAGAACCGCTGTTGAAGTAGGGGTAAAACAGGGCAGGGATTTAGGAGCCTTTATCGTCAACAATATTCAAATGCGTAAGTAATTCGAAGCGATTAACCTGTAATCAATGAAAAAAGGATTTTTTGGCATATTCTTGTTACTGGTTTTACTTGCTTTATGGTACCTTTTTATTAAACCCTCTGACTATACGGTTCGTTTTGAAGCTAAAACTTTCCCTGGGGCCATCAATCAAACATTAAAACTCTGGGATAGAACATTGGATACCGTAGAGCCCATTGCGCAAGAAAATGATCTGTTCCATCTTACGCAAAACATCAGATTTGGCGATTCAATTCACCAATATCGATGGATTATTAAGCCCCTTACAGATTCCACATCAAAGGTAACTGTCAACATAAAAGATAAAGAACACAGTTTTTGGAACAAGCTAAAAGTTCCTTTTTCTGATACTAATTTTGAAAAACGTTCCAGAAAAACAGTATTCGATTTTATGGAAAACCTACAAGACCACGTGGATAAATTTAAAGTGACCATAATTGGAGAGGCAGTCACACCGGGTAAGTATTTTGCTTATGTTCCAGTTAAAGTCACCCAATTTCAAAAAGCTGGTGGCATGATGAAATATTTGCCATCCATAAATTCAGTGTTGCTTAAAAATAAGGTGAGTTTAAATGGCCCGCCTATCATCGAAATAACCCAATGGAACCAAATAAATGATAGTCTGTACTACAATTTTGGACAGCCCATTTTTGCCAATGACAGTCTGCCCCAAAACCAAGGCTTGGAATACAAGCAACTAAAAAAAAGGCCTGCTTTAAAGGCAATTTATAACGGCAATTACATAACTTCAGATCGAGCTTGGTACGCCCTTTTGGATTATGCGGATAAAAACGGAATCGCAGTTGAAAAAAATGCGTTAGAGGTGTTTTTCAATAATCCCAACATGGGTGGCAACGACATTGAATGGAAAGCTGAAATTTATTTGCCCATAATAGAAGACAATGAATAAGATCGCCTTTTTTACCCTTCTTTTTCTGCTTCAGGCCTGCGCCCAAAAACCCTATCATGGTCGTCTTGACTTTTTGGGAAAGTTTCCTTCTAAATTGAACGAAGTATCGGGTATTGCTAAAGAGAATGATAGTATTTTCTGGGTGATCGAAGACAATGGCAATAAAGACATTCTATATCAGGTCAATATTTATGGACAATTGATCAAGAAGTATAAAATAGGCAATGCAAAAAATGATGATTGGGAAGATTTGACCACAGATCAGAATGGTAATATCTACATTGGTGATTTTGGCAATAATGATAATGATCGCAAAGATTTGGTCATATATAAATTACATCCCTCTACCTCAAAAAAGTCAAAAATAGAAGCAGAGAAAATCAAGTTTGAATATCCTGAGCAAGAAAAATATCCGCCCAAAAAAGAAAATAGGGTATTTGATGCCGAAGCTTTTTTTCATTGGAAGGGCCATCTGTACATTTTTACCAAAAACAGGTCTTATCCATATAATGGACAAACAATGATTTATAGGGTTCCTGACAAGAAAGGAGACTATAAGGCAAAACTGATAGGCCAATTGGTAATTTGCGAAAATCCCAAATACTGTTCCGTCACCTCTGCAGATATTAGTAGTGACGGCAAAAAAATAGTCTTATTGGGCTATGGCTATGTATATATGCTTGAAAATTTTAATAAAGACGATTTTACAAATTCGAAGTTGACCAAATTGTATTTAAAGCATGAAACCCAAATGGAGTCTGTTTGTTTTACAAGCAATGATGAATTGATTATAGCAGACGAACAATCTCAATCAAAAGGAAGAAATATATATCGCTATGATCTAGGTAAGGCCCTAAAAACCAAAACCGACCCCAAAGGAAAACCGTAGTCCATCAGAACTATTGAATAGGCCTAAGTTTGCGGATAATATATTGGCTCCATTAACAAAAAATCCGCCGCCGTATGAATTGTGCCAAGTATCAGAGTCTTCATTAGGCAACCATACCCGCCCATAATCAAACCCGCCAAAGATACCAGGTGTAATAGGCAATAAGCCCGTATTTCTTTTTCTAAAACTCAATCGTAAATCCGTGTTTTGAAAATACGCCGATTTGCCCGTAAATCGTTGAAAACGAAAACCCCTTAAACCATTGTTGGCCCCAATACTGGCCCCTTGATAAAATTCAAAATCATTGCCAATATTTACTTGGCCTTTAAATTTAGTGGCCAAAACCAAACGCCCATTAGGCACTAATTTGTAGTCAAAAGAGAGACTCGGCATGATATAACCAAAACTTCTATCGGACTCGCTGATGTTTGTTCTATAACCACCTTCCAATGAAAAGGCCATGCCCATGGTAGGAAATGCCTCATTGTCGCTATTGGCATAACTATATTGTGCTTCTACACCAAAGAACTCTTGTTCGGCTTCACGACCTGCATTAGCGTAAAAACCCGCAATGAACCTATCTTGCGTTTCTTCCACCTCATAATTTTCGTAAGAGATCCCCAACTTAACTTTTGAACCAATTTCGCCACGCCACACCAATGAAGGCATTAGCTTTATGGTTCTGATCTTTACGCGGTTAAAGTCCAGCTCAAGGGGCTCATTGTCATCATTGTTAATGGTTTCATTACCAAAGCCAAAGAAATTTATCGCAAAATTTGGACTTGTAAATTTAGCGTTGAGTTCTAAATTCACGTTTTTGACAATATTGGCGAACTCGCCATTGTAACCTAAATCAAAGCCTTTGGTGGCAAAATAATAAGCGGCATTAATAGTGTGCTGTTGGGTAAAAGGGTTTTGACGAAAACCATTAAAGGTGTAGGTATTGGCAAAGCCAATTCTAAACCCATCATCGGGATTGGCACCTATTGAGGGTAATACCTGATTATTACTGGCCTTTATTTTCAAAAACTGGTAATTATTTGTGTCATAATCGTTGATTTTGTGCAGCGTGCCTCCAAAAGCTTCTTCATAGGTGTTTTTCTTTGTTTTGAAATCGTAGGCGTGTACGGCTTTGGCTTTCTCACCTATTTTATAAATATCATTGTTTTGCCCCCCGACCAATCTGATTTTGATATCGCCTGCATTAGTTCCAATCTCAAATACATCATCATCATCCAACCCATATATCCAAATTTCTTTTGTTATTTCAGGATCATAGGTTTTATCAAAAAACAAATCGGCCTTTTGGCCATCTTTAATGCGAAATGCCTTGACATCAACTTTTCCATTTGAAAAATTATTGACCACAAAATAATCGTCCTTATCGGTACCAGTGACTACACTGTATTTGTTGATTACCTGGTAATAGTCCATAGCAATTTGTACCAATTTGTTCTTGCGTGCCAATAATGTCTTTTTGATTTTTTCAACTGTATGGTCTTTAACCTCGGGTGGGAAAGCAAGAAAAGCTTGCTCTATTACCGCTTCATTGATGTTTTTTTGAATGTATTCCGCTTGTTGTTTCCAATCATCCAATGTGGTTTCAGAAAGTAGGGCCATATCCAAAGCAAAAGTCATTGGTGAAGAATTAAATCCTTTTACGCTCCTTACTTCCTCATTAAATCCCTCAAACAGTCTTAAGGAAGGCACCGCTCTTGAAGCGAAGGCCATAAGCGCGCCATCACCCATTATGGAAAATGCTTGGTCTCTATCACGTGGTATGGGTTTAAAAATTTTATTGCCATTGCCATCTTTCATTTCGGCCCATCTCCATTGATCTACATGACGATCCCAATCGCCAATGAGCATATCAAATAATCGGGCGCGCACAAATGCGTTTTGATCAAGTTGGTATTCTTCATCTCTGCGTAGTTTGTCAATAAGATCATCGGTGCTTTCAATTTTTTTGGTATAGCCAAAACTGGCTATATCATGTCCTTCAGACACATGCTCTTCTATCATATATAGTTCGTCACCAAAATCAGAATTATATTCTTCAAGTGCCGCTTGTTTGGGTATGTAATATAATATTGGGTTGGTATGATAAATATCAACAGCATCAGAAAGTCCACCAATGGTAAAAGGGGCGTAAGGATGAGCACCTGTATAGAAATCTTGTAATATGGATTCAGTGACCGTGCCTTCAAAATCACCAATTATATATTGCTCTTGAAAGGCCAAGGCCTGTAGGTAAAGCTCCGCGCTTTTTTTCAAGGCCCGCATTACAAATTGCCTTCCATCTTTATGTTCCAGACGCAGGGATTTTGATTGATGGCCCCCACCTTTTCTAACGGGCTTTAATCCACCAAGCATGGTATCTAAGTTGACCGTGGGGGCCTTCACTTTAGTAGCATAATATCTGCGATAGCGATCTCCCCAAACCGTTTTAAAAAATCCAGATTTATCCACTTCCTCATCTGTATAAATGGAAGCTTCCACATATTGGGGAAAATCGACCTTATTCTCATATTTGGTTACGACACGGTCTGGCGGTAATACTTGGGTGCTGAACAACAGTGATTCATTGCCGTTATCAACACCATAAAAATCGACTAACGAAGAGCCATCTTTAAATACTTTTAGTATGGCATATCCCCTTTGCCCGGTAGAAAACCTGCTCCCGTTCAATAAACGGGTCGCACCTTTTTTTGCGCCCGATCCGCTCACAATTTGAGGGGTGTTCTCTTCAACAATATATTGCAAGGTGTGTTCATGGCCCGAGGTGAAAATTACCTTGTTGGAATATTGGGCCAAAGTGACCAACCTCTTTTTAAGTTGATTGTATTGTTTGTTGGACTGATCTTCGATCGAGGCTCCTGATGTTCTTCGCAATAGATTGATGAAAGAACCTATAAAGGGTAAGGGCAAACCTGTTTTGGGGAATATATGCTGCTTGAACGAGTATTGACCGCCATGAGACCCGTAGGTGAACATTGGATGGTGCAAGGCTATGATTGTGGTTTTATCCGCATTCTTTTTGATCAACCCCTCCAACTCTTCAAAAAATTTGTAGCGGTCCTTGATTTCACATTCATCATTGATAGTAGGATGATTGTCCCAATTGGTCAAGTACCATTCACTGTCAATCGCAATGACCATTACTTTTGAATTTATGTCTATGGTCTCTATTGGACAGCCATTTTCAGGATAAAAAACTTCTTTATTTTTTAACTTCTTTTCAATGTAATTTTCTTGCCGTTTTAAGCCGACAAGGCCCTTGTTGTACCAATCGTGATTGCCCGGAATGAAGACGGTTTTACCCTTATAGTCGGTAAGAGTGTTCAGTTGTGCATCTAGGTGGTTTTTGGCCTCATTATAGGCTTTTGTTGAATCAACTTTATCGGGCAGCCCGGCCGGGTAAATATTATCTCCTAAAAAAATGGCAGTACTTTTTTTAGGAGCGCCATCCAGTTGTGCCTTAAATGCTCTGAGCACAGGGTTCATGCCTCCTATTGGTGATAAACCTGCATCCCCAATTAAATAAAAGGTATGGGATACTTCTTTGTCAATAGATGTTTTTTGATTTGAAAACCCCTCGGCGTATTTGGGCTGATACGTAGCACAACCCACTGCCAAAATCATTATAGCGGTTAGAAAGAATGTTTTTTTAAATCTTATTTCAAACTGCTTCATTTCAAAATTTTGTAATTTGGAATCTTGAATATACAACTATGTCGGAGATCATTCAAAAAGCTGAAACTTTTGTCACGGATATTTTAACGAATGAGCTGGACCCCAAGTTTTTATACCATAATCTTCGTCATACCCAAAGAGTGGTAAGCAGCACTAAAGAGTTGATTGAGAACCACAAATTGTCAAATAAAGATATTGAACACCTAACCCTTGCCGCTTGGTTTCATGATACAGGCTACACCAAAGGAACCGAAAATCATGAAGAAGCGAGTTGTAAAATTGCCAAAGGTTTTTTTAAAGACGAAGACTATGATGAAGATGAAATAAAGGATGTTTGTGATATTATCATGGCTACCAAAAGGTACTATGATCCAGAAAACCTTAAAGAAAAAATTATCCGTGATGCCGATGCCTCGCATTTTGGACAAAAAAGCTATTGGGAAACGACCGATTTTCTAAAAGAGGAGCTAGAGAAACTTGGCATAAAAAAATATAGCCAAAAAGAATGGCGTGATGCCAACATTAAAATGTTCAGAAATGAACATCGCTTTTATACAGAATATGCCCAAGAGAATTGGGGCAGTGGAAAGGCTAAAAATCTAAAACAGCTTATTAAGGACAAGAAAGCCGAAAAAAAGATAGCAAAGAAAGAAGCCTTAAAAGCCAAATATAAAAGCGAGAGTCCAGACCGGGGCATTCAAACATTGTTCAGGGTAACACTTAAAAACCATATTACCCTTAGTGATATAGCCGATACCAAGGCCAACATATTGTTATCGGTAAATGCCATTATCATTTCATTGGCACTATCAAATTTAATTCCCAAATTGGATAACCCGTCGAACTATTACTTGTTATATCCGACCTTGATATTTATTATTTTTAGTGTAGTTTCGATGATTTTGGCAGTTATGGCCACTCGGCCGAATGTTACGCGAGGCCGTTTTACCAAAGAAGATGTAAAGGCGAAAAAGGTAAATCTATTATTTTTTGGCAATTTTCATAAGATGTCACTTGCAGAATATGAATGGGCCATTGAAGAATTGGTCAAAGACAAAGATTACATCTATTCTTCATTGACCAAAGACTTGTATTTTTTAGGTCTTGTTCTTGATAGAAAATATAAGCTCCTGAGATGGACCTATACCATTTTCATGATTGGAATGATTGTTTCTGTGGTTGCATTTGGAATAGCTTTCAAGTACTTTGGTCCGGAGCGCATGTTGAGTGTAATGATTTAACCTTCCAACTCCAACATAAGGTCGTCATAGGTATATGTTTTTTGTGAATCTTCTTGCGTTTTGTACAAAATTTCAGCACGTATTGCCTTTAATCCGGTAACACCTTGAAGTCCCTCAAGTTCAACTATTTCAATTTTATTGCCAAAATAGCCCTTGGCTTTTAGAAATTTCACATAACGCAAGTACTCCTTTTCATCTTTCTTTTGTGAGTATACGATAGATAGTTTTCCTTTTTGGGTCAAGCGTTCGTTGGTTCCTTTTATATACGACTTATCTATTCTTTTTTTAATAACCTCATAGCGGGCATTATAAGTGCCGTCAACGTCAAAGCGTTTTTCATCCATTCTAAAACGAATGGCCAAAGGTGTGCTGTAAACTAGCAAGAGGGAGGCCACATCGAGTTGTACGGGCAAGGTGTTTTTGTAGGCATAATGTTTGTTTTCCATTTCAACCATCACCTGTAGTTGCCAAAGCCTTAAATTATTAAGATACAAGGTGTCAAAGCTTCTATCATTGGCAATAGAAGTACCTATGTACATATTATGTTCCACCCCATCGGTCTTATATCGTTCAAAATAATGGGGGAACATTTTTTGAGCTTCTTGCTGTTTTTTATCCAATAAGGTTGCCAACTGCATATTGACCTCCATCACACTTTCATCATAGTTGCGCCTGTGGTCATAATAAGAATCTGTACTCGGGTCTATTTTGGCCTCAAAGTCTTCAATTTGTTTCCTTAATGTTTTGTCCTCTCGTTTTAAATGATGCAGAACAGGCTTAATCTCTTCTTGTACAAAATCAAATATGGCTTGTTCACTATTGGTATGCAACGCGTCTTTGATATCATCTAAATGGTTTTTGACCCTAAACATCAGTTCTTCATAAATGGGCAACTTCAAATTGGTTAAGGCAAGCTCCAAAATCTTGTTGATTTCTGATAGCTCAATGATCAAATCGCGTTGAATGGCGGTATTTCGTTCATGTGATGATTCTTTAATGTCAATTTGACCGTAAAGTGGGTAAACATCTTTAAAAACAATTTCATTGAAAGACGCTTGTTTTCCCAGCAATTCATCGTTCATGAACCGTTTGGCCTCTTCCCTAAATTTCCAATAGACAGACGAATGCACTGTAGTACATTCATTTTGAATCACCGCATCGATTAAATTTTGCTCTTCTTCTATGGAACGCAAAACCGCAGAAGCGATAAAGGGCATTACATCCAACAATTTATTGGCGTTGACACTATTGAGTTCATTGACTTTATTGGATACCAGTTCCAAAACCCCCATCAGTTTTCCGTCATGGACTATAGGCGCAAAAATGGCACTTTTAATATCCTGTTCATGCAGATTTTTATAAGGCTGGGCCCCCTTTGATTTTTCAAAGTATTTATCAATATTGGCAACCGCAAAATAGGTGTTTTCATTAAACAACTTATCATAAGAATAATCGCATAGTACGGCGTCACATGATTCATTTTCCAAACCTTTCAACATAAAACTGCCAATACCCTTGCCGTGAATCTTAAGCAATCGATCAGTATTGTGGTCATAACCCGCAAAACCTACGTTTATGTCCTTCAAATTGAAGAGCGACCTAAAGGTTTCTTGAAAATTGACCATGAAATCTTCACTCCCTCTTTTGTTACGGGCTATTAATGTTGATTTGATATTTGAAATGGAATGCTCTGCCGTGACATCGAACATATTCGAAATCACGAATCCTTTTGAAATAAAACTATTGGGAGGAATTTTTTCTTTCCAAAGGTCAAGGTCATCAAAATTTTCGAGCAGTTCGTTCAGGTCTTCTTGCGTTAGCTTTTTGGCCTTTTCGGTTGGCAGAATTTCCACAAAATCAGCGTTATAAAGAATACGATAGTGACGCATGACCCCATTTGCATCTGGAATATCGTAGAACAAGGGTCTTTTAAAGTCCAATTTAAAACCATAATAATGAGCAAGAATGACGGTGCACTGCAATACGTACTGCAGATTATCTGGCATGTTGCGTATTTCAAGCTCAAAGCCCTTGCCAGCTTGCTGTATAATATTTTGAAAACGCTCCGATGAATTAAAAACCAAATTGGCAAAAGGGATGGTGGCCGTCTTTATTTCGTTCTTGGTCAACATCGGGGCAAAGGTGTCTTCCAAAATGATTTTGATGACATCTTTTCTTTTATCTAAAATGGAAAGGTCACTGAACCCTTCGCGCAGCTCAGGATAGGGTTCCTGGGCATCCAATACAAACTTGGCCCTTTTCACCAAATACGGATCCTTACTTTTCAATTGGGCATCATAGTACTCCAATAGCTTATTAAAGCTTACCAATTGGTTTAAAGGGGCTTCACCAGTGTATAATTCTTCCATATTGCTATTGGTCTACTTTTTAGCCATAAAATTACAAAAAGTAGAAATAAGCCATTGTTTTACAATTTCTTATGGTATTGATTCCTTTTTTAGGATATTTAGAAAAAAAATAAATGTCGTCGTTCTCAAGATTGGACCGGGCTTATAACGAAGCCAAAACCATTCCTTTTGACAATACTTCAAAGTTTATACTTTTTAGTGATTGCCATAGGGGCGACAATAGTTTTGCCGATGATTTTGCCAATAATCGCAACATTTATTTTCATGCACTGAACCATTATTATCGTGAGGGCTTTGATTATTGTGAATTGGGTGATGGTGATGAACTATGGGAAAACCTTAGTTTTGAATCCATTTTTGAGGCCCATAAAAATGTGTATCAATTGCTAAAACAATTTCATCTGGAGGGTCGACTACATATGCTTTGGGGCAACCATGATATGGTGTATAGAGATCAAGAGTATGTTGATAAACACCTGTCAAGCTATTTTGAGCCCATTGACAACTCAGATAAAGAACTGTTTGAAGGTATAACATATAATGAAGCCCTTATTTTAAAACATACCGAGACAGGGCAAGAGATTTTTTGCACCCATGGACACCAAGCCGATTGGTGGAACTATGTTTGCTGGCGATTTGGTCGTTTTTTGGTAAGAATACTTTGGAAACCCCTACAAGTGGTAGGTATTGCAGATCCTACAAGCCCAGCTAAAAATTTCAAGGAACTCATAAGGATTGAAAAACGAATCAAAAGATGGATTTTACAGAATAATTTGCGTATTACCATTGCTGGCCACACCCACCGACCACGATTTCCTGAACCTGGGCAAATACCCTTTTTTAATGATGGTAGTTGTGTTCACCCACGTAGCATTACAGGTATTGAAATAGTCCATGGCGAAATTTCACTGATCAAATGGCAAATAGCCACCAAAATCGACGGCACTTTACAAATTGTACGCATTTTATTGGAAGGGCCCGAAAAACTGAGTGATTACCTCGAAGTTCAAAATGCTTAGGTTCTTGCCGCCAATGTTTTCATTGCAGTTACAAAGGTGTCCAACTCTTTAATGGTCGTATAAACATTGGGGGTTATACGACAACCTTTTACATTGGCATAGTCAATGGCCACCGTCCAAATTCCAAATTCATCGAATAGGGTTGTTGCGAGATCGGCTGGCTTCATGTTTGTAAGACCTACATTGGCAATACCACAACTTCTGGTCTCGTCTAAAGGCGTATTGATTACCACATTTTCAACATTACGTAGTTGATCGCTCCAATACCGTTGAATAAAACGCAAACGATTTTCTTTACGCTCCAGCCCAATCATTTCCAGATAGTCAATGGCATCATGAATGGTTAAATCTGTGTGGACGGGGTGGGTACCTGTATGGTTCAACCGCTGAATTTTATCTGCATCATTGACATAATCTGCCATAAGGGGCCAAATCTTCCCAATTTTATTTTTTGCTACATAAAGCATGCCCGAACCAAGTGGAACGCTCAACCATTTGTGTAGGCTTGAACCATAATAATCACAATTCAAAGAGGCTATATTCACTTGAATATGCCCTATGCAATGGGCCCCATCAACCATTACCTCAACACCATACGAGTGGGCCATATCACATATTTTGCGAATGGGCAAAATTTGACCTGTGATATTGACCATATGGCACACCATCAATAGTTTGGTTTTAGGGGTGATATGCGACTCATATAAAGCCACTATTTCTTCATCATTTTTTGGGTGATTGGGAATAGAAACTTCACTGCAAACTATGCCATAGCGTTCACTCATTTGATGAAAATGGTCGCGCATTGAGCCATAATCCTGTAAGGCAAAAAGGGCTTCATCTCCTTCTTTCCAAGGGTAGCCACCAATGACCATATCCAAAGATTCTGTGGTGTTCCGGGTTATGATGAGTTCTTCTGATGTACATCCTACCATTTCTGCCAACCGTTTTGCAGCTGCTTTTTTGTTGTCCCATTGTACAGTGCGCATGTAATAAGACCCTTCATAATTCACATTTTTTACATGCTCAAGATATTTGATCAAAATGGGCGTGGGTACAAAATTATAATACCCATTTTCCAAGTTGATATATTCCGGTTTTAGTGCATAGTCCTTGCGTATCCGAGACCAAAAAGCATCATCGTCATTGATGGGATATGGCATATCTGCCTCAAAGTCTTGAGCCCTTGAAACAAATGGTAAAAAGGGTGTTAATGCTGCGGCGGTGCCTATATGTTTTAAAAATTGTCTTTTTTGCATTGTTACTTTGATTGTATAGGTTTTTTGTAAAATTGTTTCAAAAGTGTGCTAAATTGCTGGTAACCAACATCAATGTACAATTATTTATCAAAATTGGAATATGTAACGAGAATTTTGAATGCACTTCTTGTTTCTGATAGATTTTTTTAATTATTAACCCAATACATATGGGAAACAAAATTCGCAGATATGACTTAGACTGGTTAAGGGTCATTGTTTTTGCACTCCTCATCTTTTATCATGTGGGTATGTTCTTTGTGCCCTGGGATTTTCACATTAAAAACAACGTAATCTATGATTGGTTGCGTTGGCCCATGTTGTTTTTAAATCAGTGGCGATTGCCCATTCTGTTTGTTATCTCTGGTATGGGCACGTATTATGCCCTTTCATACAGAAATTTAGGCCAGTTTAGTTGGGAACGATTTAAAAGATTGGGAATTCCATTGGTATTTGGTATGCTCCTTATTGTGCCTCCGCAAGTTTATTTTGAACGTTTGGCCTATAATCAATTTACGGGTTCCTATCTAGATTATTTAACTACCATCGCCTACTCTGGGGTATATCCTGAAGGCAACATTAGTTGGCACCATTTGTGGTTTTTGCCCTATTTACTGCTTTTTTCTTTGGTCTTGGGGCCATTGTTCATTTATTTAAAACGAAATAATACGAAGTTGGTCCAGTGGCTATCAAAAAAGATTACGACACCAATAGGTTTTTATGTGTTTGTAATTCCATTATATTTTAGTGAAGCTTTGATAGAACCTTTCTTTCCCATAACACATGGATTGATTGATGATTGGTTTACAATTGTTTCCAATGGCACCCTGTTTTTGTTTGGATTTCTGCTAATCAGCACAGGAAATGTCTATTGGCAAAATTTGAAAAGGGTCAAACGCTTGGCCTTAATCACTGGTTGTGTTGCCTTTGCCCTCCAACTGGGAATCTGGATTTTTTTGGAAGATAGTATCTATGTGCATTTTACCGAAGCGTTCATTAAAGTGGTCAACCTTTGGTCTTGGATTTTGGTACTTTTTGCGTATGCTGCACAATACTTGAACAAGCCAAGTAAAATGCTGGCATATGCCAATAGGGCGGTTTATCCATTTTACATATTACATCAAACAGTGATGATTGGCATAGCGTATTATATTATGGATTTGAACTGGGGCTTTATACCTAAATTTCTAGTTTTGGTAGGGGGCACTTTTGGAGTATGTTGGCTTATTTATGACCTCATTATTCTTAAAATTCCCCTGTTACATCCATTATTTGGATTAAAAAAGAACGCTTCAACGAAACAAGCGGACATTTAACAGCCCTTTAGAATAGCCGTGGCAAGGTATTTGCTACTTTTATCTCGATAAAGTGAAAGTTTTGATGAACAAGTTTCTTTGTGCATTGGCCATCATCTGTTTGGTAAACACTGGTTTTGCCCAGGGTGACCTACCTACTACCCGTCCACTTAAAGTTGGCGCCAACAATACTATGGATGTCAAAACAAGCAATCAGGGCACCTCTCTTCGAATGCCTTCTGTATTAGATGAAAATTTGACCAATAAAGGCCGTAACATTCAAATGTTGCCCGATCGCGACTTGGTTCAAGCTGGACACGGCATGGTCATTGACCCAAAAGTAGGCGAACGTGAAAAACAAGGTTCAAAAGAGCATTTTGGTGATCAATACTTGGGTGACCTAAAGACCAAAGCAAAATTTATTGGTATTGTTTGTAGAGATCATGAATATGTTGACGGAGACCGCGTGAAAATCTATTTGAATGGCGAGGTTTTAGAACATAACATTCTACTTTCAGGCACTTATAAGGGAATAAATGTAGATCTGGTCGAAGGATTCAATAGACTAGATTTTGAAGCCTTAAACCAAGGTTCATCTGGGCCCAATACGGCACAAGTAATCGTTACAGATGATTTGGGCAACATTATTCATAATAATCGTTGGAACCTTTCTACCGGTTCCAAGGCAAGCTTGATTGTAGTAAAAGAGGAAGAATAAAATAACTATTCTCCTGGTTTGTACGTTTTCCGTGCCCTTTTCAAAACATCTTCTTTGTAATAAGCAACCTCTTTAAACTGCGCATTGGCATAACGGTCAATCTGATCATCAAAATGGGGTGAAGCTGGGTCACCACTCTGGCCCCCTGCCAAAATAGACTTTGCTTTGACTTTTTCGCCAAATTCAACAACGGCAACAAAACTATTGCCCCGTGTACCATATAGTTTTTTGGTATTGTTGGTATAGCGCGCACCGTAAGCTGCTAAAGCTCCCCATGTACCACTTGCATAACCAATGGGAATACTAGGTTTGGCATCATCAAAGGCTTGTCTAATGTCCCCATTCAAACGCTGATAACGATTGACCTCGCCCCAAGGCATTTGCCAAGTTCCAAAATCTTGCATTAGCTTTAAAGTGGCTTTTGTTAATAGTCTTTGTTTATCTTTTCCAGGGGCTTCTTTTCCCCAGTAATTAATCAGTTCCATGAAATTTTTGTCAGGGTAACGATTACTTGTGCCTAAAACTTCCATACCATAATAATGGGCCAATGTCATGGCAATTGATTCTTTTGAAGTTGTATAATCCCAATTTTCAAGGGTTTTCAAAGCCCCACCAAAATTTGAAGCATTCATTTCATAATAGGAATCTATCAAACCACCGACTAAAACTTCAAATGCAGGCAAATAAGGGTCATGCGCCAATTGTATCAAACTATCCAAGGTGTAGCCACTTCTGTCTTTAAGCAGTTCAATGGCATGGACACCTCTGAAATTTTCTTGGTCACGAGACATGTAATACGGGTAATCTTCTTTTTTGGGACTAAACTCCAAGGCCGAAGTATATGGGGTGGAATTGCAATTTTGTATCCATCCATTTTCAGGATT
>JABDND010000055.1 GCA_013001145.1 Croceitalea sp.
GTCATGGATTTTGCAGGAGATGCGGCCGAATCCTTGGGCAGTTTAAACGAGGCCTATTACGAGTATATACGTATAAGAGCCTTATTAGGAAGTGACATACGGATAGTTATGAACGCCAACTTGAAAGGTAAAAATATCGGGGTACGATCCCCTGGGTTGGATGAACAGGGTCAAGAAGTACCTCGATTTGGTTTGTGGTCTTATAGGAACGATAGGGATGCTGTGTTAACTGCTGAATTCGATTGGCAAAATTTGGCAACTAAACTTCGATTCCAAGAAGAGTCTTCATTACATAGTGTGGGAATAGGCGTTGAATTACCTAATCATTTTGAAGGCCAAAAGGATATTACAATGTATATCGATGCCCAAGGCAATTGGTATGTGCCCAACCAGATACCAGGTGCCCGTGATTACCTGCAGATAGATCCAGTGGGGGCTTCTCAGAGAATTGGACAAGATTTAGACATAAATCTAAACGCAGCCATAGAGGTCACCATCGACGAATGGTTCCCTCCTAACAGATTTAGAAATCGCAATTTCTTTAGAGAATTACGTGAACTGGCAAATAACAATGCAGCACAAGCAGGTTTTTTTCCAGCTTTTATACACTTTGCATTTATCATTACGCCAAGCGTGGCCCGAAATCAATTTAGTGTTCAAGAAGAACTAAAGACCTGGCGAGGTATGGAAAAGTGCACAAAAATGGTAATCACTTCCGGCCGGGATGCGGGATACCAAATTGTTTTTGATTCCTATGGCCGATTGATTCATTTACGAGATAAAGATGGCGACACTGCCGATTATTGGTACGACCAAGACGTTACTGTAAATATTCCTCCAGCCTATTATATACCTTTAGGCGGGATAGGCGGAATTAATTCACCACGGGATTAGCATTGCGGTGAAATAAACTTGAAGGCCTAACTTGGCATTTACAGCGAAACTAAGTCTAAAATGATGATGGCAAAACAGAAATTTCCTTCAAGAATTTGGCTAGCAGAAGGCGTGGGAATGGTAAAACAAGAGTCATACAACAAAAAAGGAGATGCGATGACGAGTACTTTGCTTACTCAATTTACAAATTGATTTTAGTTATGAAATAGAGCAAAGTAGCGATTGCATCTGCTATTTCTTATTGTTTTCCTTTCCTGCTTTAACACCAAAATAAAGGGCAACACTAATTGCAATTGCCACCGCTATCCAGACACCTATGTTCATAGTACTTTTGATTTAAGTTCCATTTCTGCTTCAAACAAAGCTTTAAAGTGCTTTAGCAATTTTTCTTTTACCTCCTTCATATCAATTTTGGCTCTACCCAACTCTACATTCAATGAAGTTACGGCTTTGTCTTTAATACCGCAGGGTATCATCAAATCAAAATAACCCAAATCGGTGTTCACATTCAAAGCGAAGCCATGCATGGTCACCCAACGGCTGGCGCGAACACCCATGGCACAAATTTTTCGTGCAAAGGGCGTGCCCACATCTAACCAAACCCCAGTCTCACCCTTTGACCGTTCTGCTTTTAGCCCATATTCGGCCAAGGTTAGAATGACCATTTCTTCTAAAAAACGTAAGTATTTATGGATATCGGTAAAGAAATTGTCCAGATCTAGAATAGGGTATCCCACTATTTGACCTGGACCATGATAGGTAATGTCACCGCCACGATTAATTTTATAAAAAGTGGCCTGTTTGGCCTGTAGTTGGGCTTCATTGACCAACAAATTATTCATATCACCACTTTTACCCAAGGTATACACATGCGGGTGCTCCACAAACAGAAAATGATTGACTGTTGGGACCGCAGTACCTTCTCGCCTATTCTTGATTTTTTGATCAACAATCCGCTTAAATAGCACCTCTTGGTAATCCCAGGATTGCTTATAATCCTTTAGACCCAAATCTTGTAGCTGAACCGTTTTGTTCATTGTACAAAGATACAATGATCAATTTGTATTGTTCAATATGATCAATGCTGCAATCACACCGGGCACCCATCCGCAGAAGGTAAGCAAAAGCACGATTATAAAAGAACCACAACCCTTGCCCAATACGGACAAAGGCGGGAAAATTATGGCCAGTAAAACTCTCCAGAAACTCATTGTTTGATTTTGATTGATAAAAAGGTAGTTTAACCTACCCCTTATAAGTAGTTAAATCTTCCATATTGTTACAAATAGTCGCCAATTACATCATAAGAGGATTAACAACTTTGAAAGATAGCAGTCTTCACATTATATTTGCACGCACAAAAGGTACCTATGCAATTGTCGGAACAAGAAATCGTACGAAGGGAAAAATTAGCTAAACTTCGAGAAATGGGTATCAATCCCTATCCCGCAGCTCTTTATCCAGTGGATGCCACTTCAAAAAGTATCAAAAGCGAGTTTCAAGAAGGTAAGAAAGTGGTTATTTCTGGTCGTTTGATGTCGCGCAGAATTCAAGGAAAAGCATCTTTTGCCGAACTGCAAGATAGTGTTGGTCGTGTTCAAGTATATTTTAACCGTGACGAAATTTGCCCGGGAGATGATAAAACACTTTACAACGAGGTCTACAAAAAACTGCTTGACATAGGTGATATTATTGGTGTTGAAGGGGAATTGTTCACCACCCAAGTTGGTGAAAAAACGGTGATGGTAAAACAATTTTCTTTGTTGAGCAAAGCCTTGCGCCCCCTGCCATTGCCCAAAGTGGATGCAGATGGTAACACCTATGATGAATTCAATGATCCAGAATTACGATACCGTCAGCGTTATGTTGATCTGGTAGTAAATCCAAAAGTAAAAGAAACCTTTATCAAGCGCACCAAGATTACCAATAGTATACGTGAGTTTTATAACGAACGAGGCTATTTGGAGGTGGAAACTCCCATTTTACAGCCTATTCCCGGTGGAGCAGCAGCAAGGCCTTTTTTAACGCACCACAATGCGCTTAATATTCCGCTTTACTTAAGAATTGCAAACGAACTTTATCTAAAACGCTTGATTGTAGGGGGTTTTGATGGTGTATATGAGTTTTCCAAAGATTTTAGAAACGAGGGAATGGACCGCACCCATAATCCCGAGTTTACGGTTATGGAGCTCTATGTGGCCTACAAAGATTACCATTGGATGATGGAAACCACTGAAAAATTACTCGAAAAAGTGGCCATTGATGCCAATGGTACTTCAAAAGTAAGGGTGGGCAAGCACGAAATAGAATTTAAAGCACCTTACCCACGGGTACCCATTTTGCAAGCCATTAAAGAACATACTGGTATTGATGTAGGCCATATGGAAGAAGAAGAATTAAGGGAAACTGCAAAAAAATTGGGAATTGATGTGGATGACACCATGGGTGTTGGTAAGCTCATTGATGAAATATTTGGTGAGAAATGCGAGCACCATTACATACAACCCACCTTCATCATTGACTACCCTAAAGAAATGAGTCCGCTCACCAAAGAACACCGAAGCAATCCGGCGCTAACTGAACGCTTTGAGCTTATGGTCAATGGTAAAGAACTGGCCAACGCCTATTCAGAGCTCAATGATCCCATTGAACAACGTGAGCGCTTTGAAGACCAGCTGCGATTGTCAGAAAAAGGCGATGATGAGGCAATGTTCATTGACCAAGACTTTTTGCGTTCATTGGAGTATGGTATGCCCCCTACTTCGGGTATTGGCATAGGCATTGACCGTTTAGTCATGTTGTTGACCAATAATGC
>JABDND010000111.1 GCA_013001145.1 Croceitalea sp.
TTAGCTTTGGGCTATTAAGCCTATTTTTGCCATACCAGAGGAGAAATATATAAAATGAATTACAATTTTAAAGATATTGAGGCCAAATGGCAGAAATATTGGTCGCAACACCAAACATTTAAAGCCACCAACAACTCGACCAAACCAAAATTTTACACTTTATCCATGTTCCCATATCCTTCGGGAGCAGGATTGCACGTAGGTCACCCGTTGGGCTACATAGCAGGAGACATATATGCACGCTACAAAAGGCACAAAGGGTACAATGTTTTGCACCCCATGGGTTATGACTCTTTTGGACTACCAGCAGAACAATATGCTATTCAAACAGGCCAGCACCCTGCCATTACCACCGAAACCAATATCAATCGTTATAGAGAACAGTTGGATCGATTGGGTTTTTCATTTGATTGGAGCCGTGAAGTGCGCACATCGGATCCTGATTATTACAAATGGACACAATGGATTTTTATTCAACTTTTCAACTCTTGGTACAATAAAGACGCCGACCGGGCCGAAGATATATCAGCTCTAGAATCACTATTTGATAAAAAGGGGAATGTAGGACTCAATGCCGCTTGTGATGACGATACTCCCCAATTTACATCGGTACAATGGAAGCAATTTTCTAAGGTTGAACAACAAAAAATATTGCTAAAATATCGATTGACTTATTTGGCCGATGCAGAAGTAAATTGGTGCCCGGCCCTGGGAACCGTTTTGGCCAATGATGAAATTGTCAATGGTGTTTCTGAGCGGGGTGGCCACCCGGTGATTCGTAAAAAAATGACCCAATGGATAATGAGAATCACAGCGTATGCCCAACGATTGTTGGATGGGTTGGAAACCATTGATTGGCCGCAGCCACTTAAAGATTCTCAAATCAACTGGATCGGTCGTTCTGAAGGGGCAACCGTAGTTTTTTATACCATACCGGAAGTAAATGATGCCGATCGATATCCAATTGAGGTATTTACCACAAGGCCAGACACCATTTTTGGGGCAAGTTTTATGACCTTGGCTCCAGAACATGAATTAGTGTCCAGAATCACCACTGCTGGCCAAAAAGACATTGTTGAAGATTACATAAAGCAGACTGCAAAACGATCGGAACGTGAACGCATGGCTGATGTCAAGTCTATATCTGGCGTTTTTACAGGGGCTTATGCCGAACACCCATTTACCAAGGCGCCCATTCCAATTTGGATTGGGGACTATGTTTTGGCAGGCTATGGTACAGGAGCTGTAATGGCGGTACCCTGTGGGGACCAGCGCGATTATGATTTTGCCAAGCATTTTAATATAGATATACCCAATATATTTAAGGATGTCGATATTTCTGAAGAAGCTTTTGAAGATAAGGGCAATACTGTAATAGCCAATTCTGATTTTCTAAATGATTTACCATATAAAAAGGCGGTAAAACGGGCCATTTTTGAATTGGAGAAAATTGGCCAAGGTCGGGGAAAAATAAATTACCGTTTGAGGGATGCTGTATTTAGTCGACAAAGATATTGGGGAGAACCATTTCCAGTATTCTATGACGCTGAAGGTATGCCCCAAGTAATTGCATCCGAGCACTTACCAATACCGCTACCTGAGGTTGAGAAATACTTGCCTACCGAAACGGGAGAGCCTCCTTTGGGCAATGCTTCTGTTTGGGCGTGGGATACTAGAAGCCATACCGCGGTCTCCAATGAGTTGATCGATCACAAAAGCGTTTTTCCGCTTGAATTGAATACGATGCCCGGATGGGCCGGAAGTTCTCAGTACTTTAACCGTTATATGGATCCACAAAACAGTGAAGCCATTTATTCTCAAGAAGCGGTGAATTATTGGCAAGATGTTGACTTGTATATTGGAGGAAGTGAACATGCTACAGGGCATTTACTATATAGCCGTTTTTGGCAAAAATTCTTGTTTGACCAGGGTATTGTCCCCAAAGATGAGTTTGCCAAAAAATTGATCAATCAAGGCATGATCACGGGCACTAGTGCCTTTGTTTATAAAGACTCGAAAACAAACACCTTCTATTCCAAAAATTTGATAGGTAATAAAACAGTGATACCGTTGCATGCCGAGGTGTCATTGGTGAATGCATCAGATGAATTGGATATTGATGCTTTCAAAAAATGGCAACCTGATTATAAGGATGCTCAATTTATTCTGGAAGAAGGACATTACATTGTAGGGAGAGAAGTTGAAAAAATGTCAAAATCCAAGTATAATGTCGTCAATCCAGATGCCATATGCGACGAATACGGCGCTGACTCCCTGCGCTTGTATGAAATGTTCTTGGGACCTTTAGAACAATCCAAACCATGGAACACGGCCGGGATAACAGGGGTGCATTCCTTTCTTAAAAAATTGTGGAAGCTATATCTTGAAATTGATGTTAGTGAACCCTCCAAAGAAAATTTGAAAACGCTTCACAAGACCATTAAAAAGGTAGAAGAAGATATTGAGAATTTTAGTTTCAATACCTCTGTGTCGACCTTTATGATCTGTGTGAATGAGCTTACATCCCAAAAATGTAGGAGCAAAGCCATTTTGGAACCTTTGGCCATTCTGGTTTCACCTTATGCACCACACATTGCAGAAGAACTTTGGGTCATTTTGGGACATCAAGAATCAATCGCTGAAGCACCGTTCCCTAAACATGAAGCTAAATATTTGGTGGAAAGCACAAAGGAATACCCTATTTCATTTAATGGTAAAATGCGATTTACCATGGAACTTTCCTTAGATTTGAACAAAGAGGAAATAGAGTCGGCAGTAATGGGCCATGATAAAACACAAGCCCAATTACAAGGCCGCACCCCTAAGAAAATCATTGTTGTACCTGGTAAGATAGTCAACATTGTAGGCTGAGAACAAACTTGTTTTCTCTTATCAACTACTCATTGCCAACAAGATGCCGACCATAGAACTTATTGGCCTTATAGCCGCGACATTGACCACGAGCGCTTTTGTGCCTCAGGTTTACAAAGCCTTTAAAAACAAATCAACAGCCGATATATCGATGACCATGTATGCAGTTTTATTGGCCGGACTCATATTATGGACTGTATATGGCATTTACCACAAAAGCTTGGCCATTATCTTGGCCAATACCATAACCGGGGCTTTGGCCATAGTGATGATTATTCTCAAAATAAAACACAAATAAATATTCAAGTGATAAAAATAGGGTGACACTTAATAATATCACCATTTATATTTATTGACCCCCCTAAAAATTAGGGGTAATGTCTCTAGAAAACGTTTTTTATCCTCAATAACCCTGTATTTTGTCGATTTTATTTCAGATATTTTTATAAATGACACATTTTTGAAGCGTAATCATAAAATATTTCACAAATGATAATTGGAGTACCCAAAGAAATCAAAAACAATGAAAGCCGAGTAGGAATGACTCCAGCTGGTGTTTTCGAGCTGGTAAAAAACAACCATACCGTATATGTGCAATCTGGAGCAGGCAAGGGAAGCGGCTTTTACAACGAAGACTACAAACAGGCAGGGGCGACAATTTTAGATACCATTGGCCAAGTTTATGCTTTGAGTGAAATGATTGTTAAGGTCAAAGAACCTATCGCCGAAGAATATAACTTAATTCAGAAAGGTCAGATAGTATTCACATATTTCCATTTTGCATCGAGCGAACCCTTAACCAAGGCCATGATTGAGAGTAAAGCAGTTTGTATAGCTTATGAAACTGTTGAAGATGAGGAAGGTACTTTGCCCTTATTGACGCCAATGTCAGAAGTCGCGGGGCGAATGGCCATTCAACAAGGAGCCAAATATTTGGAAAAGCCAGTAAAGGGCAGGGGCGTACTTCTGGGTGGAGTACCTGGGGTAGCTCCTGGTAAGGTATTGGTTTTGGGAGCAGGTGTCGTGGGGATACAATCTGCAAAAATGGCAGCAGGCCTTGGCGCACATGTAACCATCATGGACATCAATATGAAACGACTACGATATGCCAATGATGTGATGCCGCCGCATGTGGTTACTGAGTTTTCCAATGAATTCAATATCAGAAGACATATAAAGTCACATGACCTTATTATTGGTGGTGTACTACTTAAAGGCGCCAAAGCCCCAAATTTAATAACCAGAGACATGCTCAAAGAGATGCGACCGGGAACAGTAATTGTTGATGTTGCCGTTGATCAAGGAGGTTGTGTTGAGACAACGAGGGCCACTACCCACGAAGACCCCACATTCATCATTGATGATGTTGTGCATTATTGCGTTGCAAATATGCCCGGGGCAGTTCCCTATACATCGACCATAGCTTTGACCAATGTTACTTTGCCCTATGTCTTGAAATTGGCGAACAATGGTTGGGAAACAGCTTGTCGTTCCGATAAATCTCTAGAAAAAGGCTTGAATATTGTCGAAGGTAAAGTGGTGTACAAAGAGATTACCAAAGCTTTTAATTGGGATTCACCGGTACTCGTATAACTAACAATTTGTCAGTAAAATAGACCCCGCCTTTTTTGGCGGGGTTTTTGCTTTTGAAGCTTTACAAGGTCAAAAACTTTGTAATTTTGATTCAGAATAAAATTGAAATATTATGATGACATATTATATATTATTGGGTGGTATTGCACTTATAAGCTGGTTGGTGAGCAGTCGATTAAAAAGTAAGTTTAAGCAATATTCAAAGGTACATTTGCGAAATGGTTTAAGTGGAGCCGAAATAGCTCAAAAAATGCTGGACGACCATGGAATTAGGGATGTCAAGGTTATTTCTACACCTGGCATGTTGACCGATCATTATAACCCCGTCAACAAAACCGTAAATTTAAGTGAAGGCGTTTACAGTCAGCGCAACGCTTCGGCCGCGGCTGTTGCAGCCCATGAATGTGGCCATGCAGTGCAACATGCTCAAGCCTATCAGTGGTTGACCTTGCGTTCTAAATTGGTGCCCGTTGTCAGTGTAACCTCTGGAATGTCAACATGGGTCGTTTTTGGAGGGATTGCCCTAATGGCCGCTACCGGTGTTGCCGGGGGTATTGGTTTTTACATTGCAGTGGCGGGTTTGATATTGATGGGCATGGCAACATTATTCAGCTTCATCACATTACCAGTTGAATATGATGCCAGTAACCGTGCTTTGGTATGGTTAAAGCAAAAGAATATGGTAAGTCAACAAGAATATGCCGGTGCCGAAGATGCCTTAAAATGGGCTGCAAGAACTTATTTGGTAGCTGCTTTGGGCGCACTAGCTTCATTACTATATTGGGCATTTCAAGTATTTGGGGGTAGAGACTAGTTGCTTTTCAACACTTATTATAGATCCCGTTTAGAGATAACTAAGCGGGATTTTTTAAAGCTAGATTTAAAAACCAAAGCCATAGGCCAACTGAATATATTTATGTGATTTTGACCCAACTGATTCAGAGGTATTAAATCGAACACCAAATTTATAATCATTTCCATCAAAACGATGGTTAAAATCAAACCCCAACCTATAAAGGTCTGTTTTTAATTCTCTCAAAACTTCGGAATTATCACCAAAAAGATTACCTTCAATTAAGCCATTATAAAATACTTTTCTGTAGGCAAACCTTAGGGTAAAAAAAATCTCACGTGAATTACTTCCCAGCCTGTTATAGGCAATGGTGCTGCCAAGTATATTTCTTCGGCCAAATTGCATAAGCCCTTCGGTTTCCAAAAAAATATCTCGAGAACCTACTGCTATGTTCGGTTTAATGGCCATTCGAACTCCAAATGGATTAGGTGCCAATTTCCACTCCTTTAAATACGAGGCATAAATATTTGTATGAAAGCTATTTTTTAGTTCATTGACCCATATGGGCGAATCGGAAATGACCAAGGTATTATGATACCAGCGTTGAAATCCGCCAGCCCCTGAACTGGGTCCCACAATACCCGCTGAAATCCCTATTTCCAGTAGATGATCCTCAAAACCTGCCGACCATTTGGATAACAGACCAATATAGCCTGCGTATGATCTGTCAAATTCGGCAATATTGGTTGATTGTGTTTGCGATGGAGTAAATATTTCTTGGCTTAGTTGAAACTCGAACTGTTCATGACCTCCATTGGTGAAACCTTGCTCTAATACTGTTCTGTAATTAAGATATAGCCCAGATGAATAATAACGATCTGTTAATAGAAAAAAGTCATTGTCATGCCTTAACTCTATTTGACTCTTATAAATCTTGTTATCGTATTGCTGCTGCCCGCAAACAACTGAACATATCAAGCTAAATAGCAATACTAGGCATGATTTGCGCATTTTGACGGAATCAATTAAATGGATATTTGCCTATTGATCTGCTGATCTAATGAAATAAAGGTTTCGGTTCTTGAAACCCCTTCTATTTGTTGAATTTTTTTGTTAAGAACCTGCATAAGGTGCTCATTGTCTTGACAAAGAACTTTGATGAGGATGGACCAATTGCCTGTGGTATAATGACATTCCAAAACTTCCGGAATTTTCTCCAGCGCTTTAACGGCCTGTGGATTTGCCATAGCCTTATCTAAAAATATACCAATATAGGCCATGGTGGTATAACCCAAAACCTTGGGGTTAATTACAAATTTAGAACCAGCAATAAGCCCTGAAGCTTCCAACTTTCGAAGTCGTTGGTGAATGGCGGCGCCAGAAATACCAATATTACGTGCAATCTCGAGAATGGGTCTGCGGGCATCTTCCATGAGGTATCTTAGAATTTTCTTGTCAATACCATCAACTTTGACCGAACTGTTAGATGATTTCATGTGAAACTTTCGTTTAGAAAGTCAAATATATCAATTCACTTTTAATTATTAACCGGCCACTGAGTCTGGATTGTATCCCAAATAGGGCACTTCGTACTCTTTAAAAGTAATGCCCAGAGTACGTAGCTCTTTAAGAATGGGCTGATACACTTCTTTATTAATTGGAATTTGAACCCCCGGAGTTTTTATTTTCTTGTTCAAAATTAAAAGAGTAGCTATAGCAACTGGGAGTCCCACGGTTTTGGCCATAGCCGTATGCGTTCTGTTCTCACCCAGAACCACCATATTGGCATCCAATTGTTTTTTCTTTCCATGTAACTCATAACCAAATTTATGGTACATGACAATCATATCTTTTTCATGGTCTTTTAAGGTCCAGCTATCTTCAAGTATTTTTTGTAAAATTTGTGCGGGCGTAGCATTGCTTAAATCAATTTTTTTGGAATGATCAAATAAATTGAGCTCTAATAATTTGCTCCAAGTACTATCGTCCTGATCAATTTTAAGATAATGTCTTAGTTTGAGCTCTACAGAATCTGTGGGAGAGTAGGGCAAAAAGAGATTGGTAAACTCTCGGTATGACATGCCTTGAGAGTTTTCAACGGTATAACTGTCATCGGTCATTCCCAATTGAACAAACATATTCCATGCTTTTGAAAAACCAACCCTTCGCATGGTTCCCCTATAAAGTGTAAGCACATGCTGTAAACCGTAAGCTTCTCTATACCAAAGGGAATCACGATTGGCATAAGCTTCAAATTTGCCATAACCTTCGACATCCAAAAATTCAGTTCTTCTAAAAAGTTTATGATAGGGAATATATTTATAAGTGCCTTCTTGAATAAACTTTGCTGCCCCGCCCTGACCGGCCACTACAACGTTTCTTGGGTTCCATGTGAATTTATAATTCCAAAGGTTGTCGTCATTTTCAGGTGCCACCAAACCTCCGGTAAAAGATTCAAAAAGTAACATTTTACCGCCTTTGTCGCGAATTCTATCTATGATTTCCATGGCACTCATGTGGTCTATACCAGGGTCAAGGCCAATTTCGTTCATGAAAATGAGATTTTTCTTTTTTGCTTCGTCGTTCAAATTTCGAATTTCATCGCTTACAT
>JABDND010000114.1 GCA_013001145.1 Croceitalea sp.
TCCCAAAGCACCGCATAAAAAGAGAACATGATGCTAAAGGTGTAAACAGTAAGGGTAATGGCCACAAAGAATTCCCAGTTAAGGATGCCCATTAAATAAAAGCATACGATGGCGATGAACCCAGTAAACTCTAAAATTGGCGCTAGCCATTCATAAAAGAACCAATAAGGATAGCTCAACATGCCCAATCGACCAAATCTGGGATTAAAGAACATGTCTTTGTGTTTTTTAAGGGTTTCCAAATTGCCCCGTGACCATCGATCTCTTTGCTTTACCAGCACTTTCAAGTCTTCGGGAACTTCTGTCCAGCAAAGTGGATCGGGAATGTATTCGATGGTATAGGGTATTTTTTGTTCATGCATGTGCCGCCTCATTCGAAAGATGATCTCCATGTCTTCACCTACGGTTTGGGTATCGTAACCACCAACTTCCAAAGCAATTTCACGGTCAAAGAAGCCAAAGGCCCCAGAAATAATCAACAGACTGTCTATACGGCCCCAAGCCATCCTGCCCAATAAAAATGAACGGGTATATTCCAACAATTGAAACTTGGCCAACCAGCTTTTAGGCAAATTGATTTGTTCCAAGGTGCCACCAGATATTCTACAAGAATTGGCCACACGTATAACCCCGCCCACAGCAATTACTTTCTTTTTACTACGCTGAGAAAATGATTTGACCACGTGTAGCAAGGCATCGGGCTGTAATAAACAATCTACATCAATACAGCCTACATATCGGTTTTCAGAAAGATGGATTCCAGTATTCAAAGCATCGGATTTACCTCCGTTCTCTTTGTCTATTACCGTTAATTTGGCAAAAGAGGGCTGGGTAGATTTATAGATGCCACGTATGGGCTTCGACTTCCAATTAGGGTCGATGGGACGGTCAATTTTTTCAAGTTTGTAAGCGTCAATTAATTTTTGGAGTGTATCATCTTTACTGCCATCATTGACAACCATGACCTCATAGGTCACGTATTTAAGGGACAGCAATGAGCGTACGTTTTCAACAATGGTCAGACCTTCGTTATAAGCGGGCGCTATAATGGTGATACTTGGCGCTAAAGGTGAGGCCATGACCTTAGATAAATCACCAAAACTGTTCTTGTGTTTATAATGAAGTGAATTTCTTGTGGACAAATACCCCATAATGCCAAACATGCTGAACAGCACCAATGAAAATATCAAGAAGATAACATTGATGTACTCTATCAGTATTTCAAAAATTCCGTTTGACATCTTAGTTTTCTATACGGTTTTTAGATTTTGCAACATTCGCATGGAACTCTTTTGACAACTCAAAATCAAAAAAGATATCTGTATCCATCACTTTAGCCACAGTTTCTTCCTCTTTTTCAAGATTTAAAAAACAGAATTCCAGGGGCAGCTTGTCTATTTCGGTTTCATTTTCAATTACCAATTGTTCCACACCTTTCTTTTTAACTTTTTGAGTATGGCTCAATCCATGGGACAGGTCCTGGTTCTGAAATTCGGCTTCGTCCAATATGGAAATGCCATTTTCACAACGGTTTTCAATAACACTTATGGATTCAATAATTGCCGGTTTAAGGGCATTGGGTTCACTTTCCAATAGTCCCTTTAAAAAGTGTAATTCTTTAAGATCACCTATGAACATGGCTTCTCTGATCAACAACTTTTTTGAATCTAAATCTGAGCAATGCTCGTACAACTCAAAAAATATACTGTGGTACTTTAACGGTAGTATTTGTGCTTGATTTACCAGACCTTCTATTTCATCAATCTTTGGCGTTTGTTCTTGTTTAGTACGTTTTAAAACATCAAAAGCCTGAAAGCGTAATTCTGCATCGACCTCATTTTCCATGATGTATTCCAATAACTCCGACTCACGTGCATCAGGAACTTCGGCCATTGTATTTATAAACTTGGTTCTTTCTTCAAATGACATGTTCTTATATGCAGAAACATTGTCTAATTTGGTTTGTGATGGCTCTTGGTTATCACCTTCAACAGTAGCCACCAAGCCCAATGACGCGTTCATTGATTGGTCTAACATCTCGTCCAAAACCCCTATTTCAAATTCGGGCTCAATAAAGGTGGCTTCTTCGATGACGGTTTCTTTGGGGCTTTCCTTTTTCACTATATCATACACCTCAATTTCGGTTACTTCAATATCATTAATGGGAGTATTTTTTCCTTTCGATTTTACTTTTCCAACTTTTTTCAAGTCTGGCTTTTGGGCCTTTGAGCTACTCTTTTTCTTTTTGTCCTTTTTGGTTTCAACAAGGTCTTTTGATGGCAATATAGTCTCTGGAACTATGGCATTTATAGTACTTTGCGCCTTAGTGAGCACCATAAAATTTTGCTCTTCGGTGACCACGAGTTTCAAAAAGGGCAGACTATTGGAATCCCCTAAAAGCGCTATGGCGTCGAGCAATTGTATTTTCACTGTATCACTGCTTTGCCAAAACACATTTTTTAAAGTAGTGAGGGCACCGGAAAAATTAAAATCTTTGATACATGAGATGGCAGCCAACTTAATCTCGTCATCTTTATGCTTAACGAGTTGGGTAATTGATTTTGCCGCTTCATTTTGATTAAAATGACGGATTAGTCGCAATGCCAATAATACCACATCATTATTCTGCGATATTAGCCAGTTACTAAATTTGGGTGGGCTGTAATTGTCAAATTGATCAAGAGCTTCAATAAGTTTTAATTGTTGCCATTCGCTGATGGCATAGGTGGTGGTGTCCAATAAATGATTGATACCATCATGTCGAAGGGTAATGATGGCAATTTCTGCCTGTTTACGTACAAGCCCCCGCCTATCGTTCAAAAATTTGGATATCATTTGAAACGATTCTTCCACTTGCATTTGCGCAAGTTCGTTAAGGCCTTTGGCTACGGTCTGCCAACGCCAACTGTTCAATTTTGCATAGGAGTCGTGATGTAGTCCCAATTCTTTATATAGTTTAAACAATCGTTCCTTAGTGCCGCCGGCTACATCTTTTTGAAGATCAAAGAGAATGGTCGATACTATTTTTCTAAAGCGGCGGCTATTGAGGAACTCACGGATTTCAATCTTTAAATTGACATATTCCTTTTGCTCTTCTTTGGGGTCCTCGGTGCTATGAAACAAAAAATTGCTGATGATAGGCGCCAGTTGGGCATGTTTACTTTTTGTCTTGATAAAATGACGGTTCAATTTGTTTTTGAACACAAATACCGCTACAAAGTATATGACTCCAAGGGCTACAAACAGCCATGTAAGTGTCCAGAGCGCATCGGTAGGCACTTTTGGGACAGTAATCCATGAAATCGAACGATATGTAATATTACTTATGTACAATAGTATCTATTTAATTCCTTACCAACCCTTGCCAACAATTCCGTTGGGCTAACAGGTTTGGCCATAAAATCATTAGCACCCATATTAAAAGCACTGATGATATTCTCTTCATTGGAAGCCGACGAAATAAGAATAATAGGAATGTTTGATGACAGTTCATTTCTTAAATAATCTACCAATTCAATACCCGAGAAATAAGGCATCATTACATCACAGATAATGGCATGGGGCATTTTTTGTTCCAAGCCTTCTTTCATGGCCCTTCCATCGTGCACCAATACCACTTGGTAACCACTTTTTTCCAAACGATACCTTAATAACGTTGCCAACATCAAATCATCTTCGGCCAATAAAAGTTCTTTTGTTTTCACTGCGGCACCGTTAATCCTCCAATTTTATTTTCATCAATTCTTTATCCAGAGCATCTTCAACCATGGGATATTCCTGTATGAACTCTTCATACAAAAAAGTCAGGTACTTTAAATCTTTGTTTGTTTTACATGCCTTCGACATTGCATCACATATTTCTAATAGTGTCGTGGCTTCCATCATTTTTAAGCATGATTTTATTTTATGAGTTGCAAAATCGACTCCTTGAGCGTTATTGCTCTGTAAATGAATTTTCACCTTGCCAATAAACTCCAGTATATTTTGTTTGAATAATCGTACGAGTTCATCCAAAAGCTCTGTTTGCCCCATACACTCTTCCATAATGGGAATCAGGTTAATGAGTTTAACATCGTTGGTCACTACCTTTTGAGATATGACCGTTTTACTTTTCTTTACTTTCTCACTTACCATTGGTTTTACATTTTGTGCTATTTTTTGAAGTAATTCATCCGCATCAAAGGGTTTAAGAATGAAATCATTGATGCCTGCAGCTTTACTTTTTGATTCATCGGCAACATCGAAATCGGCAGAAACGCCTATGATGGGTATTTGACATATTTGCTTATGATTGCTTTCCCGCACACGCTGGGCAATTTCGAAGCCGGTCATTCCTGGCATTCTCAAATCCATCAAGATCAAATCAAATTCATGGTTTTCAAGTAATTTGAGCCCATAAATGCCATTATCTGTGATGTGTGTTTTGCAGCCCCAAGTTTTTAAACGGTTTTCCATCAATTTTTGATTGAGCACATTGTCTTCAAATACCAAGATGCGCGCGCCAGCTATAGAAGTTGATTCTTTCTCGCTTTTAGTTGTTTTCACGATATTGACCACCGTTTCATCTTCCACCTTGTCAAAGGGCAATATGAATTTAAATTTGCTGCCAATGCCCAATGTACTGGTCACGGCAATACAACCCTGTTGCTTGTCGATCAATTCTTTGACTATGCTCAAACCAAGCCCCGACCCTCCATATTTTAAGTAAGTGTCCGGTTCTGCTTGCTTGTATGATTCAAATATTTGCTTGAGTTTGTCATTGGCGATACCGATTCCTGTATCAGAGATAATGAACTCCAGGTAGGTACGATTTTCTTGCTCTGCCTTGAGGTTTACTTTAAGATGTATTTTCCCTTTTTCGACAAATTTGACCGCGTTACCCAAAAGATTCAGCAATATTTGTGAAAGCTTGGATGGGTCGCCAACCAATGCAAATGGTACCTGCCCATCTATATCGACCGTTAGGTCAATCTGTTTATTGGTAATTAGCGTGCGGCATAAAAAGGCCACTTCGCCCACCAAATTATTTAGATTAAAGGGTACTCTTTCAAACTTCTCACGACCGGCGGCCAATGTTGAGAACTCCAATAAGCCATTGATAATATCCATCAAATTACCCGACGCTGCACTTATGGCATTGACCAACTCCTTTTGTTCAGCATCCAACTTGGTTTCTTTTAAAAGCTCAACAAAGCCTACGATACCGTTCAATGGGGTTCTGATTTCGTGGCTTACATTGGCAATCAAAGTAGTCTCTTCGTTATTATCTTGTCGCGTTTCTAGTACTTTGGGCTCAGCCTTTAACATGGTTTGAACTATCGGTGTTCCGAAGACTTTATCTTCCAATCCTGTTTTGAAAGAATCAAACGTTCTTTTGAGCTCATGAGCTTCATCACTGTTCAATTCATTGAAAGAAAAACTGTTGAGACCGTTCTCAAGTTTTGACAAGTGCGATAGTAATTCCCGAGTTTCCAAAATATCAATCTTTTAATGGATTGTGGCCATGGTGTAAGAAAAGCCTAACAATCTGGTTGTTATAATTTTAAAACTCTCCAATTAACCTACCGTTTCCAATTATTTGTTACATAGGGGTTGTATTTTGTTGTCAAAGTCCTTTATTTGTAGGTATAAAATTTACTGGAATGAAAAAGCTCATGTTTACTCTTGTCGCCATTGCTTTGGTATCATGTCAAGAAACACCAAAAGACAACGATATGGCACTACTTGAAAAAGCTCAAAACATACATGAAAAAGTAATCACCATAGATACCCATGATGATATCAATGTAAAGAACTTTACAGATACGATTAATTACACTCAAAGATTAGAGACACAGGTAAATTTGCCAAAAATGAAAGAAGGCGGATTGGATGTTGCGTGGTTCATCGTTTATACGGGCCAAGATTCTTTAAATGCTGAGGGCTATGCCAAGGCAGATGCCAATGCCATGGCCAAGTTTGATGCCATTCATAAGCTTTGTGAAGAATTCGCACCCGATCAAATTGAATTGGCTCTGAATTCCAATGACGTTAGGCGCATTCAAGAAAAGGGTAAAAAGGTGGCCATGATCGGTGTTGAAAATGCCTATCCCATAGGTGAAGACCTATCCAAATTTGAGCTTTACCATCAAAAAGGGGCACGTTATATTTCGCTATCGCATAATGGTCATAGTCAATTCTGTGATTCGAACACAGGTGAAAAAGATAATATATGGTTACATAATGGTTTAAGTGAATTGGGTAAAAAGGCTGTAAAAGAGATGAATAGAGTCGGAATAATGATTGATGTTTCACACCCATCCAAAGAAGCAATGCGGCAAATGATCGCCTTATCCCAGGCGCCAATCATCGCATCACACTCATCGGCAAGGGCCTTGTGCGATCACAGTAGAAATTTAGATGATGAACAGTTGCAGTTGATGAAAGAAAATGGTGGGGTGGTACAAACAGTAGCCTTTGACTCTTATTTGAATACAGAAAAAGATAAGGCGAGGTCTGCCTTTATGAAAAAGCTTTATGTAAAGGTAGCCGATTCATTAGGCTTGCCATGGTATGAGCGATCGCAGTTTTCCTCATTGAGTGATGATGAGAAGGAGGCATTTATTGAAAATTATCCAAAGGTGATGAAAATAGGTAATGATCTAGCATTAAAAATGGATGATGCCCCTGCGGCAGTTTCGATATCAGATTTTGTAGACCATATTGACTATATGGTTGGAAAAATGGGAATTGACCATGTAGGCATTAGCTCAGATTTTGATGGTGGTGGTGGTATTGAAGGTTGGTCAGACGCTTCAGAAACACTGAATGTTACTTTAGAGCTGGTCAAGCGAGGTTACACTGAAGAAGAAATCGCCAAGCTGTGGGGCGGTAATCTTCTTCGTGTTTTAGATGAAGTGCAGGCCATTGCCAAACGACTACAGCAAAGCTAGTTAGACCGCCTTTTCCAATCTGTCTTTTACATATTCAACTTTGGTCTTTCCGTGCGGGGTTGGTTTGCCCTCCTCATTCAAATTTACCAAAATGATATTGTCAACGGTAACTATGGTCTCGTGATTCATCTTATTGCGAACTTCACAATTTAAGGTCAATGAGCTTTTGCCAAATTTGACCACATCAATTCCAATTTCGATGACGTCGCCTTGATGAGCGGTGCTCATAAAATTGATCTCAGACATATATTTTGTGACCAAGCGCTTATTTTCGAGCTGTATAATGCCATATATAACGGCTTGTTCATCCAACCAAGTCAATACTTTGCCGGCGAACAAGGTGCCGTTTGAATTTAGGTCTTCGGGTTTTACCACCTTTCTTGTGTGAAAACGCATAACTTGTTTTTTTTAGTAAAATTATACAACAAATACGTCCATAAGGTCACATGCGGATTACTTTACTTTCGATTTGCCAAATTCGGAAAAATTAAACCATCGATTGCCAATACGCCAAAATACACAGGGGCTTATTGTCAAAACACAAAACATTCAATTTTCACTTTAGCTAGAATAGGTCATTAAAATTTATGGCCATGAAACTAAAATTACTGCCATTGGATTGTAACATTTTCTGTATTTTTAATACCTATTAAAATATTCTAATAAAACACTAAAAATGAAAACATTCAAATTAAGCATTGCAGCCTTTTTATTCGTATTGGCTTTGCCGTTACAGGCCCAAACAGCTGACGAGATTTTGGCTAACTATTTTGAGAACATTGGTGGGCTCGAAAACTTAAAAAATATTGAAGGAATGAAAATGACAGCCGCTGTGAACCAACAGGGCATGGAAATTCCTCTGGAAATTTATCAATTAAAAGATGGTCGCCAAATGACCGTCATTACTTTTCAAGGCAAACAGATCAAGCAAGGTGTTTTTGATGGTGAAACTCTTTGGAGCCATAATTTTATGACCATGAAGGCCGAAAAGAGTGATGCAGAACAAACTGCAAACTTCAAGTTGAACATGAACGATTTTCCTGATTCCTTCATAGATTATAAGGAAAAGGGCTATACGGTTGAACTTTTGGGAAAAGAAACCATTGATGGTGCTGAAACTTTTAAAATCAAATTGGTCAAAGAGCCCATAACAGTGGATGGCAACCAAGAAGATGATATTTCATTCTATTTTTTCGACACAGAAAATTTTGTTCCAATCGCTGTTCAAGCTGAAATCAAATCTGGACCAGCAAAAGGGCAGATGTCTGAAAGCACCATGAGCGATTATCAAGAAGTCGATGGCCTGTACTTTCCATTTTCAATGACGCAGGGTGTCAAAGGAGGGCAATCACAGCCCATAACCATTTCGAAAATAGAATTGAATCCGACTATGGATACTGCTGAGTTCGCCTTTCCTGAAGAAATGGCCGAAGAGAAAAAGTAAACTAATTACAAACCATAAAAAGACTCCTATTGGGGTCTTTTTTTAACTCTAAAAAAATGCAAAAGTTATTTTTAGCAAGTCTTGTGTTAGCGCTTGGGGCTATGGGCAATGGATTCGCCCAAGATTTGGAATCCATAGACGGCAAAGCCTTATTTGGCGACATCAAGGCCCGTCATATTGGACCAGCACTGATGAGTGGTCGTATCAATGACCTTGAGGTTCACCCGACCAATAGTAGAATTATTTATGCCGGTACTGCAGGTGGCGGCGTTTGGAAATCGAATGATGCGGGCACCAGATTCAATCCCA
>JABDND010000106.1 GCA_013001145.1 Croceitalea sp.
AAGTAAAATCTATCACGGTATCTTTTTGTTTTAATTTTCGGTTTACCTTCAAAACATGTTTACCCTCTGTCAAATCTCGGATATTTATATTCGTTTCAAAACCTAGTTGATCTTTGATATTGGTAGTCATAATAAAGTCGCTCGTATATTTTAGACTATCAATTTGTAAGGTATATATCTGATTGAAAGTTTTCAAATACTCCACTGAAAGGCTGTCTTTTTGACCAAAACTAAAGCCATTGTCCATTTTGTTGTTAAAGGTTATTGAAGACCCATATCCCCTAACATCGTTTTCGGGCTTTAAGCTCTCGTTTTTATCAAATATGCGATTCTCTATGCTTTCGGAAAAAGGGATAAAAACTTGAAGGGAAGTCGTGTTGATCACTTTTGATGGAATGGCCGCATCACCAGGAAATTTACCATCATCGGTCAACATATCCATATAATTTTCTGCATTGGCATAATAGGTGGTTGAGCTTTTGGCCTTGTCCAAATAATTTGAATTTTTGTATTCTACTGATGTAAGCAATAGGATGGCCACATATACCGGAAGCAATAATAGGAACAAGCGTTTGCCGAACCTATTATCTAAAAAATTGTAAATCAATGGGCGGTAAAGGAAGGAAAGAGTCAAAAAACTGAATACCCAATAGAAGGGAAAATAGATCTTCGCCACCCATTTGTTCTTTTTTAGCAAACCTTGGCTAACAAAATCGATAAAGGTCAAGAACTGCCCAAGTATTAAAAATATGATAAGGGGTATGCCAACCCCTTGAGACAGCCATTTTGGCAATTCATCATTGCTCAAAATGTAGTTTGCCACCAAGGCGATGCCCACAACGACCAGTGTGAATGCCAAGACATAGAATATAAGTAAGAAAGATATGGCAAACAGTATACTACAATAGTTCTCTAAATTGGCTATGTATCGATCAAAGGAAACTATTTTACGGCTCAAATAATTTCTAAAGCGATCACTGTACTTTAACTTGTCAAACTCAATATCGCCCGAAACATAACGCAGACCCAAAGCACCTATCCAAAGCCCCCTCAATACGACGTGCAGCAAGAGGTTAAAAAGTAAAATGGAAGCTGCTATCAATGCCACAAAATAAACCGCAAAAGAGATGATCTGTTGCTCGTTTTCGGCACTGACCATTTGAATCTTGATAGGTTCATAAGCGGTGAACAAGCCAAAAATGGCAAAACCGGAAATAATGAGCTCCAACTCCCAGCTTTGTTGCTGCAAAGAGTCCAACAGTTTTTTAAAGGCCGGGCTTTTGTAATCGTTGTTCATCTATGGTCAATTATGACCATAAGATAAGTAGTTTGTAATAAAAAACCGCTCTGAAATATTCAAAGCGGTTAAAATCATTCAACAGTTATGAATTCAACTGTTATTTTATCATTTCGTAACTGCGATTGATAAAACTGGTAAGCTCTTTACCTTTTAGCAAGCCCTTTGAGAGTCTTGCCAAATCAAGGGATTGATTGATCAATCGCTCTCGTTTTTTGCTGGTTTTGGTGTTCAATATCTCGCCCACCAATTCGTGGTTGGTGTTTACGATTAAATTGAACATATCTGGCATGTTGCCCATGCCAAACATGCCGCCGCCCGTTTGCTGCATGTCTTTCATTCGGCGCATGAATTCGGGCTCGGTAATGATAAAAGGCTGTGCCTTGCTGTCCATGGCCTCCATTTGAATAGTAAAGCCCTTTTCTTGCACTACCTTTTCTATTTCGCCTTTGAGCTTTTCCTTCTCGTCATCTGACAATTTTGAAATGGCAGTATCTTCTTTCTTGATCAAATTGTCAACATGGTCGGCATCGACCCTTGCAAAGCTTATTTTTTCTTTGCTGGTCTCCAATTTTTGTATTAGGTGGGCCACAATGGGCGAATCTAATAGCAATACTTCAAAACCCTTGGCTTTTGCGGCATCGATATAACTATGTTGTGCTTCCTTATCAGAGGCATATAGAATTACCAATTTGTCATCCTTATCCGTTTGATTGTCCTTTATCTTGGCTTCAAGTTCTTCAAAAGTGTAACTAGTTCCATCAACAGAAGGGTAGAGGGCAAATTTCTCCGCTTTTTCAAAGAATTTCTCATCGGACAACATGCCGTATTCTATAACTACTTTGATGTCGTTCCACTTATTCTCAAAATCCTTGCGATCTTTTTTAAAGAGTGAATTGAGTTTGTCGGCCACTTTTTTACTGATGTAGGACGCTATTTTTTTTACGGCACCATCGGCCTGCAAATAAGAACGCGAAACATTCAAAGGAATATCAGGGGAGTCAATTACCCCGCGCAACATGGTCAAAAATTCCGGTACAATACCTTCAACATTATCGGTAACAAATACTTGATTTTGATAAAGCTGAATTCTATCTTTTTGGATATTGAGGTCGTTGGTCAGTTTTGGAAAATATAATATCCCCGTGAGGTTGAAGGGGTAGTCGACATTTAAATGAATATTGAACAAGGGCTCTTCAAATTGCATAGGATAGAGTTCCTTGTAAAATTTCTTGTAGTCTTCTTCTTTTAAATCTGCTGGCTTTTTTGTCCAAGCCGGATTGGGGTTGTTGACAATATCATCCACTTCTTGAGTGGGCGCTGGGTCATCTTCTTTGGCCCCTTCAGGTTTTGGTAGGGTCTCGGTTTTAGTGCCAAATTTAATGGGAATGGGCATGAATTTATTATACTTGGTCAATAGCTCTCTAATACGGCCATCTTCCAAAAATTCTGTGGAGTCATCGGCAATGTGCAGTATTATTTCTGTTCCCCGCTCACTTTTTTTGCCTTTTTTTAATTGAAACTCTGGTGAACCATCACAAGACCAGTGCACCGACGGAGCGTCTTGGTAACTTTTAGTAATGATTTCCACTTTCTCGGCAACCATAAAGGCTGAATAAAACCCTAGTCCAAAATGTCCAATGATTCCGGCATCTTTACCAGATTCTTTGTACTTATCAAGAAATTCTTCGGCACCTGAGAAGGCAACCTCATTAATATATTTTTTGACCTCCTCTTCGGTCATCCCTATGCCTTGGTCAATAATGTGTAGTTTCTTTTTTTCTTTATCAACTTTTACCTCAATTATTGGGTTGCCGTACTCCACTTTAGCTTCACCTATGGAAGTGAGATGTTTGAGTTTGAGTGTTGCATCGGTCGCATTGGAAATAAGTTCACGAAGAAAAATTTCATGATCGCTGTACAAAAACTTTTTAATCAAAGGAAAAATGTTCTCAACGGATACATTTATTTTACCTGAAGCCATAATCTCTTTCTATTTTAAATTACTACTTCCCTACAGTCAAAAAAAATACCACAAACGTCAAAGGTGACAAACTGGCATTTTTAAAGGGTGTGAAAGGCAGTCTAAAACTTTAACAAATTTTATGTTTAATAAATAGTATAAATGCTTAAACATTATTTATATTTGTGCTGTTGTGGTAAAATAATTGCTATGAAAAAGTTTTGTCTACAACAAGTTTGTTTATTTATTGGTTAGGTTGTTGAAAACGCGCTTTTGCTTAAAAGCGCGTTTTCTTTTCAATAATAAATTGACATGAAATTAACACCCTCACTGTTGAATAAATAGTATTTTTGATTTAACAAAATTGAAATTATGGCTACAAAAGCGAATACTGCTAAAATTACCGATGACAAAATCATCGAAAGCTACATGAATTATGTTTTGGAGCATGAACACCATCCAAAATCCATTTATAAATTCTGTAAAGAAAACAAGTTCAAAGAGGAAGAGTTTTACAAGTACTTTGGTTCTTTTGAAGCCTTGCAGAGTAGCATTTGGAATAAATTCCATACCAATACCATTGCGGTATTGAACAAGAACAAAGAATATGGAGGATTCTCTAACAAAGATAAAATGCTGTCATACTTCTATACCATTTTTGAGTTGTTGACTTTAAATAGAAGCTACGTTTTGTTTACCCTTGATGGCAGTAAAAAGATGATGGACAAGTTGGCCGAGTTAAAGCATATACGAAAGGGAATTAAAGAGTTCGCCTCAGAGTTGGTAGAAGAGGCGAATGCCGAGAAAACCCTAAAAATAACCAAACAGAGTCCAAAAATTTTCTCTGAGGGTGCTTGGGTTCAATTTATGTTTCTTCTAAAATTTTGGATGGACGACAGTTCTCCTGCATTTGAAAAAACAGATTTGGCCATCGAAAAATCAGTGACCACCATTTTTGACGTATTTGACAACACGCCTCTGGACAGCATTATCGATTTTGGCAAATTTTTATATAAAGAAAACTTCGCGTAAGAACTATGAAGACATTGGATAAAATACCAACGGGAAAAATTGAACGCGCTGGCAAGTTGGTAAAGACGGGTGTCAAAATTGGGGGCAATTATGTAAAATATTACGGCAAAAAATTGGTCAATCCAGAATTGTCCAAAGAAGAGCTCAATGAAGATAATGCCGAAGATATTTATGATGGCCTTAAAAGCTTAAAAGGAAGCGCCTTAAAAGTAGCGCAAATGTTGAGCATGGAAAAGAACCTATTGCCCAGTGCCTACGTTGAAAAATTTTCTTTATCACAGTTTTCTGTGCCGCCATTGTCCGCACCTTTGGTGCGCAAAACTTTTAAAAAATATTTGGGTAAATATCCTGAAGATGTATTTGATACATTTGAACGTGACTCCATCAATGCCGCCAGTATTGGTCAAGTGCACAAAGCCACGAAAGACGGTAAAGAACTCGCGGTTAAAATCCAATATCCGGGAGTGGCCGATAGTATTAGCAGTGATTTGGCCCTAGTTAAGCCCATCGCCATAAGAATGTTCAATTTACAGGGCAAAGACTCGGATAAATATTTCAAGGAAGTTGAGCACAAATTGGTTGAGGAAACCGATTATATCTTGGAGCTAAAGCAAAGTGAAGAAATTACAAATGCGTGCGCCATGATTCCCAATATGGAATTCCCCAAGTATTATAGCAGTCTTTCCAGTGAGCGAATCATTACTATGGATTGGATGAAAGGCTCACATTTAAGTGAGTTTGCCAAAACTGAATTTAGCGACGCGCTGGGCAATAAATTAGGTCAGGCCCTATGGAATTTTTATATGTACCAAATACATGGCCTTCGTAAAGTGCATGCAGACCCACACCCCGGTAATTTTTTGGTGAGCGAGCGTGACACGTTGATAGCTATTGATTTTGGCTGTATCAAAGCCATACCCGACGAGTTTTATATACCCTACTTTGAGTTGGCCAAAAAAGAGAATATTGCCAATGATGCCATTTTTACCAAAAAACTTTACGAGCTTGAAATTTTGACACCTACCGACTCAGCAAGGGAATTGGAATTTTTTACCGCTCTTTTTAAAGAAATGCTCACCCTGTTTACCTCACCATTTAATGAAGAGCAGTTTGATTTTGGTTCTGACATTTTTTGGGCAAAAATTGCTGATTTGAGCAAACGTTATTCCAAAGATGAGCAAATCAGAAAAATGAATGGAAATCGAGGTTCCAAGCATTTCTTATATATGAACCGTACCTTTTTTGGTCTTTACAATCTATTGCACGATCTTAAAGCAAAGGTCAAAGTCAACCAATTTAGGCAGTTCCTTGATTAAGCTAGTCTTTACCCATACTTTCAGGAATTTCAATCTCGGTATCTTGTTTCACGTATTTTTCCAACCATTGGTCTTGTTCCCATAGTAGGTGTAAAATACTTTCTTTGGCCCTGTAGCCATGGCTCTCTTTGGGCAACATCACCAATCTTACCGTCGCTCCAAGGCCTTTTAGGGCATTAAAATAGCGTTCGCTTTGCATTGGATAGGTGCCAGAATTGTTATCGGCCTCACCGTGTACCAATAAAAGGGGTGTCTTCATTTTATCGGCGTGCATAAAAGGTGACATGGTATAATAAACCTCTGGTGCCTCCCAATAGTTGCGTTCTTCACTTTGAAAACCAAAGGGGGTCAATGTTCTGTTATATGCGCCACTTCTGGCAATTCCCGCAGCAAATAGATTGGAATGTGATAACAAGTTAGCTACCATAAACGCCCCATAACTATGACCGCCAACGGCCACTTTTTTTATATCAATATAACCCATCTGATCTACCGCATCAATAGCTGCCTTGGCATTGGCCACCAACTGCGTTCTAAAGCTATCGTTGGGTTGCTCTTCGCCTTCTCCTATAATTGGAAAAGCAGCATCATCAAGTACCACATAACCTTTGGTCACCCAATATATGGGCGAGCCCCAAAAAGGATGTGTAAATTCGTTTGGATTTTGTGTGTTTTGTGATGCACTGTTCTTGTCCTTGAATTCACGCGGATAGGCCCACAAAATCATCGGTTTTTTCTCTTTTAGCTGCTTATCATAGTCCACCGGCAAGTACAAGGTTCCTGTGAGTTCCAATCCGTCTTCCCTAGTATAATTGATGACTTCTTTGTGAACATTTTGCAAGCTTTTGAACGGATTGTCGAAATTGGTCAATTGCACAGGACCCTTTTTCTTTCTTAAACTTTTGAAATAATAGTTAGGGTATTCATTGGCCGACTCTATACGAACCAATAACTCATCTTTTTTGCTATTGTACGATAACAAGCTTTCCATTTTGCCTTCTAGTTGCGAAGTGTACAGGCGTGTCTTTTTAAGATTGTCAAAGTCCATTTTATCAACAAATGGAAACTGGCCTGCCTCAGTGTAGCCATCACCAAGTAGATAAGCGCTTTTTCCTTCAAGGGCCAATACATATTGTCCATAATCATTTCTTTTGGTTACAAAATCACCTGGATTGGAGTAGGCATCTTGATAATTTCTATCGGTGATCAAAATTGGCTCCTCGGTGTTGTCTGAAGGGTTGAAAACATATGATTTGGTATTACGATTGTTCCACCAACGATCATGGGCGATGGCTAAATTATCATTGCCCCATTGAATGTACCTAAAACGGTTTTTCGTCTTTAAGATGCTTTTCGCCTTTCCCTTGAAAGGTGCCTTTAGTTCAAATACCTCATCACGGTAGTCGACATCTTTTTGTGGATCACCACCATCCAAGGCCTCAACATAAACCAAAGAGGCAGGTTGGTCATAGCGCCAGCGAACATTGCGCATACCCATGCGCACGGCCATAAACCCTTTGGGTAGATCTTCGATTAACGGCACCTCCAATAAGGTGGTCACCAAACTGCCATCCTTATTGTAAATGTTTGTCGCCGAAGGAAATCTGTAATATGGAACCAAATAGGAAAAAGGTTTTGCTATGGTTACCACCATAACATAATCGCCATTTGGTGAAAAACTGATTTCAGAATACAAATCACTGCTTTTCCAAAGCGATATATTTCCCTCTAAATCGACTTTGTACAAAGCTGAGCGTGCCAATTGTTCAAAATTGAACTCATCATTGGGGTTTTTCAAAAGATCTTGATAAGTGCGATTTTGCGCCTTTTTACCGTCATTGGTAGAAATGGTGGGTCCCTGAGGTACCGATTCTGCAATATTGATCAAAGGTTTACGGTCTTCTGGCAACATTTTAACCAGTAATGATTGGCCATCTTTGAACCAATTGACAACATCGCGCATATTGGCATTAATGGTGGCGTTGGTCAATTGGGTGACCTTAGCAGCTGCAATATCAAGCACCCATAATTCAACTCCTTCAGGCGTGGTATTGGTAACCGCAATTTTGGTTTCATCGGGCGACCAATTAAAATTGGCCAATCTTGGATTAACAGGTAAGCCCACTACCTGAACAGCTTCGTTTTCACCTATCTGTTTAATTTTGATATTGTTATAGTAATTGGTTCGGCTGCCGATATTGGTTTTCGGATTGATTCGCAAACCGGCCAATCTTAATTCTGTTTCAGATAATTCGGCAATACTTTTGTAATAATCACGGTACAATAATACCATGTGGTTGCCATCATCTGTGATCAATACGGTTGGAGCAAGTGGGGCATCGACCAAATCCAATATTTCTTTTGAAGGTTTTTGATATTCTAAATTCTCTTGGGCAAAAAGTGTAATCGATAAGAATAAAAGAAAGGCTGTGAAAATATTTTTCATGTTCAAAAAGAGTTAAAAGATAAATTCTATTTTAAAAGAAGCAGTTAAAATACAAGATACTAAATGCACCCGACCCAAAAAATAGACACTTGTTAAAAGATTAATTATATAATTATAAGAATAAGGACTTAATATTTGCCAAATTTTAAGTTCTAAGGATATATTTTTTTATTTTCCCATTATTATTGGCCAAGCAAGGTGATTTGGCTTCCAAAAAAAACATTTATGTATAATTCCAAAATTAGCGGACTGGGGTATTTTGTTCCGGATAATGTAGTGACCAATGATGATCTGTCTAAAGTTATGGACACCAATGATGCTTGGATTCAAGAAAGAACGGGCATTAAAGAGCGACGCCACGTTGTAAAAGGTACAGACACGACAACATCTATGGGTGTTAAGGCTGCAAAAAAGGCCATTGAGCGGGCAGGTATAGACAAAGACGAGATTGATTTCATTGTTTTTGCCACCTTGAGTCCCGATTATTATTTTCCAGGACCAGGCGTATTGGTACAACGAGATTTGGACATTAAAACAGTTGGTGCACTCGATGTTCGCAATCAATGCTCCGGCTTTGTGTACGGCATCTCCGTGGCCGACCAATATGTAAAAAGTGGCATGTACAAAAATGTACTTGTCATAGGTTCAGAACTGCATAGCCATGGGTTGGATATGACCACTAGGGGCAGGGGTGTCTCGGTTATTTTTGGTGATGGTGCCGGAGCAGCCGTTATCAGTCGTGAGGAAAACACCAAAAAGGGCATTCTTTCAACCCATCTGCATTCAGAAGGACAACATGCCGAACAATTGTCATTGATCGCACCGGGAATGGGTAAACGTTGGGTTACGGATATCATTGAAGAAAATGACCCCGATGATGAATCGTACTATCCGTATATGAATGGGCAGTTTGTTTTTAAAAATGCTGTGGTCCGTTTTAGTGAGGTTATCATGGAAGGTCTCCAAAAAAATGGCCTAAAGCCCGAAGATATTGATATGTTGATTCCCCACCAAGCCAATCTTAGAATCGCCCAATTTATTCAGAAGAAATTTAAATTGTCTGACGATCAAGTTTTCAACAACATAATGAAGTATGGAAATACTACGGCAGCGTCCATACCAATCGCACTCACCGAAGCCTGGGAGCTGGGCAAAATAAAAGAAGGTGATTTAGTTGTGCTGGCCGCCTTTGGTAGTGGCTTTACATGGGGCAGTGTCATTATTAGATGGTAAAAATAAGCTGTATAAAACAAAACCCCAGTAGAGATACCGGGGTTTTTACATTGATAAGCCATACTAAACACTAACCATTAACTATAAAAATATAGTCTTACCAATGATTTAAGTTTGCTTTGTCAATAACAGACGTAATTTACGCCTATTCATTACGACTCATATCACACTTTAACACATAAATTAACATATGCTTAGAACCCTAGTTTTTGGAGCTTCATTAAACCCAAATAGATATAGTAATCTGGTAATTCATCGCCTTGTTGAAAAAGGCATAGATACTTTGGCCTTTGGATTAAAGTCTGGTTTGGTCGACAACGTCCAAATTAAGACTAATTTGACAGATTTGCAAGATGTACATACCATAACGCTCTATTTAAACGGTGAACGGCAAAAGGAATATTATCAAAGTATCTTGTCGCTCAGGCCCAAAAGGGTCATTTTTAATCCCGGTACAGAAAATCAAGAATTTTATGAGCTTTTGCAAAAAAATGGAATAAAGGTAGAAGTTGCCTGCACTTTGGTTTTGCTTTCAACAGGGCAGTATTAAACTTATTTTTTGATACGAATGAGCCATAAACCAAAAAAAGTAAGAAGCCCGTTCAAAGGCAATAGTTCATAACCAATCTGATAGCCACCCAAGTTTTCAGCTTCTAGGCCTCCAATTAAGCTGATGCTGATGACCGATGCCAATGCCACTATCCATACATATTGGTCTTTTACCTTGTGCTTAGTGAAAATGCCAAAAGCAAATAGACCCAATAATGGACCATATGTGTAGCCCGCCACAGTCAATAGACTGTCAATCACATTGCTGTTGAGAATGTATTTGAAAGCAATAATGACGATTATGAGCACACCACTCATAATGATATGGGTTTTTTTACGGATACTCTTTTGAACCGCTTCCGAACGCTTTTCAACATTTAAAAAATCTACACAAAAAGATGTGGTCAAAGAAGTTAGGGCGCTATCTGCACTACTATAGGCTGCTGCAATTAGGCCCAACATAAAGGTAATTGATAGGGTAAGGCCCAAGCTGCTGTTAAGGGCAATTTCTGGAAACAATAAGTCTGTTTTAGGCGAACCATCCATTAACGGAACGGCAATATCATTTTGATTGCTGTATATGAACAATAAAGCCCCTAAGAGCATAAATAAAAAGGTGACCCCCACTAGCACAAAACTAAATGAGACCATGTTTTTTTGGGCATCTTTCAAGTTTTTGCAGGTTAGGTTTTTTTGCATCATATCTTGATCGAGCCCTGTCATGCATATGGTCACAAACATGCCGCCAACAAAAGATTTAATAAAGTGGTTTCTCTCTAGAAAATCATCGGTCACCAAAAATGTACTGTATTCTTTGAGCTCTGCAGAGGCCATGAACTCTGCAAAGTTCCAACCAAGTTCCCTATTTATCAGTATAATCGATAATATAACTGCCGCAATCATGAACGTGGTTTGAAGGGTGTCGGTCCAAACTATGGTCTTAATGCCTCCTTTGTTGGTATAAATCCAAATAAGGAGTATGGATATGACAACAGTGATTTCAAAGGGAATTCCAAAATCGTCAAAAACAAATTGTTGTAACACTATGGCCACTAGATACAATCGAAAGGCTGCTCCCAAAACGCGAGATACAAAGAAAAAGAAGGCTCCTGTTTTATGGCTTACCTTGCCAAAGCGGTCTAATAAGTACTCGTATATGGAGGTTAAATTAAGTCTATAATAGATGGGTAATAGGACAAAGGCCACAACAAAATAACCAACAAGATAGCCCAATACCACCTGCATATAGCTAAACTGTGAAGCATTGACCCAACCAGGGACCGAAATGAAGGTTACCCCGGATAAAGACGCTCCCACCATACCAAAAGCAACCAAAAACCATGGAGATTTCTTTCCTGCTTTAAAAAAATCGGCATTTGAATCATTTTTGCCCGTAAAGTATGAGATTAAGAGAAGTAGCAAAAAATAAGCACCTATCAATACCAATATCTGTATAGCCGACATAAAATCAATTTGATTGTCAAAGTACAAATATCGCCAATCATAAATGTAAAATTGTAATTTTGTGCTTTCAAATCATTTCATGGAATACTCATCTAAACTTTTGGAAAATGCCGTCAACGAAATGTCGCAACTGCCAGGTATTGGCAAGCGCACAGCCCTAAGATTGGTATTACATATGCTAAAGCAGCCAGAACAGCGCACCCATCATTTGGCCGATGCGCTATTAAAATTGAGAACCACAATAAATTTTTGTGAATCGTGTCATAACATTTCAGATACGGTACGCTGTGAAATTTGTGCCAATCCCAAGCGCGATGATTCTTTGGTATGCGTAGTGGAAGATATTCGGGATGTTATGGCCATTGAAAATACATCGCAATATCAAGGGCTATACCATGTTTTAGGGGGCAAAATTTCGCCTATGGAAGGAGTTGGACCTCAAGATTTAAATATCGTTTCATTGATAAATAAGGTGAAATCAGGGAGTATTAAAGAAATGATTTTTGCCTTGAGCTCAACCATGGAGGGCGATACTACCAATTTTTATATTTTCAAGCAATTGGAAGGCATTGAGGTGACCACCTCCACGATTGCACGGGGTATATCGGTGGGTGACGAATTGGAATATGCAGATGAAGTAACTTTGGGGCGCAGCATTATCAACCGCGTACCTTTTGAAAGTTCTATGAGGGCAACTTAAGAACTTATAAAAAATACATAATAGTTAAATATCAGGCTATTTTTATATTATTTTTGCAAAATATTAGCCGTAATTGATACGTAATTTAAGAATATGTCAAAATTCGAATTGAAATTACCACAAATGGGAGAAAGTGTTGCCGAGGCAACCCTTACCTCTTGGCTCAAAGAAGTGGGAGATACCATTGAAATGGACGAAGCCATTTTTGAAATTGCCACCGATAAGGTAGATTCAGAGGTGCCCAGTGAAGTGGAGGGCGTTTTGTTGGAAAAAAGATTTGAAGTTGACGATATTATCAAGGTCGGTGAAGTGGTGGCCGTCATAGAAACACGGGGAGGCGCCCAAGAAGACACACAAATTGAAAAGCCACAGGCGGTTCCCGAACCCGAATCGGTACAAGAAGCGGTAGTCGAGATAGAAGAACAAATTGCAGTGGTCAAAGAGGCCGTTGCGGCGCCTGTTCAAGATTTTTCATCTTCAGAAAGATTTTACTCCCCTCTAGTAAAAAATATAGCAAAACAAGAAGGTATTTCAATGGCCGAGTTGGAAACCATTCCAGGAACAGGCAAAGAAGGGCGGGTCACCAAAAATGATATTTTGGCCTTTATTGATCACAGAGGCGCAAATGGAAAAACGAACACCATTGAGTCCAAAGCTGCCCCAGATGAGCCCAAGATAGAACAATCGCCAGCAAAAGAGGCAACTACTCCCAAACAGACTGTGAAGCCAATCACGGCTCAAGCCGCTGCGGGTGATGAGGTTATTCCATTGACACGAATGGGCAAGCTTATCGCCCACCATATGACAGAGAGTTTGTCAACTTCGGCCCACGTACAAAGTTTTGTTGAGGTCGATGTAACCAATTTGGTCAATTGGCGGCTCAAGGTAAAAGATACATTTGAAAAAAGGGAAGGTGAAAAACTCACCTTTACGCCCATTTTTTTAGAAGCTGTCGCCGTTGCCTTGAAAAAACATCCAATGGTCAATATCTCTGTAGCAGGTGATACGGTCATCAAAAAGAAAAACATCAACATTGGTATGGCAGCTGCCTTGCCCGATGGAAATTTAATTGTGCCGGTCATTAAAAATGCCGATCAATTAAACTTGGTAGGAATGGCCAAAACAGTAAATGACCTGGCCAATAGGGCAAGAAACAATGCTCTAAAACCAGACGAAATCAAAGATGGCACCTATACCGTAACCAATGTGGGAACTTTTGGCAGTGTATTTGGCACGCCCATAATTAATCAGCCACAAGTAGGTATTCTTGCCTTGGGCGCCATTCGCAAAATGCCAGCTGTCATTGAGACCAATGAAGGTGATTTTATAGGTATTCGCAGTAAAATGTTTCTTTCGCATAGTTATGATCATCGAGTGGTCAATGGGGCGTTGGGCGGCATGTTCGTCAAGACCATTGCCGATTATTTAGAGGCCTGGGACGTAAATAGAGAAATATAATTTTTAGCCCATTTATTAGGCTTACTATTACTATTTTCGAGAACTAAAGTTACCCACTCATGTTTCGCCCATTAATTATTGCCATCGTTTTTGCCTCACTCTGCAGTACAAGAATGGAGGCCCAAGATTTTACGGCATATGAAAAGCATGTGTATATAAATGATGGCGATACACTTCCTTACCGTATGTTGCTTCCGGTGAATTATGATACTTCCAAAAAATATCCATTGGTTCTATTTCTTCACGGCTCTGGTGAGCGGGGCAATGACAATGAATCGCAACTCACTCATGGCGCCAATTTATTTGTTCAAGATAGTGTAAGAACCAAGTATCCGGCCATAGTTGTTTTCCCGCAGTGCTCTGCCAATGGTTCTTGGACTAAAATGGCAGTGATGGGCGAAGGTGACAACCGTGAGTTTGTTTTTTATGAAAGTATCGTTCCAACTAGAGATATGGAACTTCTTGAATCCCTTATCCTACAATTAAAGAATGATTTTAATATTGATAGGCGTCGAATGTATGCAGGCGGCCTTTCCATGGGCGGTATGGGTACTTTTGAATTGGTTAGGCGCAACCCTAAAATGTTCAGCGCGGCCTTCCCTATTTGCGGCGGTGCGAACACCGAAATAGCGAAAAAACTCAAAAAATTGGACTGGTGGGTTTTTCATGGCGAGGAGGACAAATTGGTACCCAACAAATATTCAACTCAAATGGTAAAAGCATTACAAGCGGTAGGTGCCAATGTTACGTATTCCCTCTACCCAAATGTGGGCCATAACAGTTGGGACTATGCCTTTGCAGAACCCCAATTATTGTCATGGCTATTTTCACACTTAAAATAAACAATGATGCAATTAAATCTATCAAAACCCATTTGCTTTTTTGATCTTGAAACCACGGGAACAAATGTTGCAAAAGATCGGATAGTTGAAATTTCAATCTTAAAGATTTTTCCCAATGGAAATCGTGAAAGCAAAACGTGGCTTGTAAATCCGGAAATGGAAATACCGGCCGAGGTTATCGCCGTACATGGCATCACCAACGAAAAAGTGGCCAATGAACCCACATTCAAAGATCTTTCAAAAGAAATTTACCAAATAATCAAAGACAGTGATTTGGGTGGATTCAATTCCGATCGCTTTGATATTCCACTATTGGCCGAAGAAATGCTTAGGGCGGGAATAGATTTTGATATGAAGAACACCGTCTCGGTTGATGTGCAGACCATATTCCATAAAATGGAGAAAAGGACCTTAGGCGCTGCCTATAAGTTTTATTGTGGTAAAAATTTAGATGATGCCCATAGCGCTGCGGCAGATACCAAGGCAACCTACGAAGTACTTTTGGCACAATTGGAGCGTTACCCAGAATTGGACAATAACATCAAAAAACTATCCGTATTCACGACTCGAAAGCAATCACTTGATTTTGCTGGTTTTATTGGTATCAATGAAGATAATGAACCCATTTTTGCTTTTGGTAAACACAAAGGTGTGACTGTAGATGAGGTGTTAGAAAAAGAACCCGGTTACTTTGGTTGGTTGTTGAATGCCGATTTTCCATTGTATACTAAAAAAGTGCTTACACAAATCAAGCTGAGCAAACTCAACAATAAATTGACCTAACAACGTTTTCGTTATATGAAATTGATTTGTATCGGTAGAAATTATGCTGCCCACATTGAAGAACTACAAAATGAACGACCTGCAGAACCTGTGGTTTTTATCAAGCCAGATTCGGCAGTCTTACCCAAAGAACAAGACTTTTATATTCCAGAGTTTTCCAATGATGTTCACTATGAAGTTGAGGTACTCGTAAAGATAAAAAAGGTAGGAAAGCATATTGCAACCAAATTCGCCCATAAATATTACGACGAAATTAGTTTGGGTATTGATTTTACGGCACGCGATTTGCAGGCAAAGTTAAAAACCAAGGGATTGCCATGGGAAAAAGCCAAGGGATTTGACGGAGCGGCCGTTATTGGTGAATGGATGCCAAAAAGCAATTATAAAAACCTTGATAAACTGAGGTTTTCATTGATCAAAAATGGAGAAATGGCACAACAATCCGATACCAGTTTTATGCTTTGGAGCATTGATGAACTCATTAGTCATGTTTCTTCATACTTTATGCTCAAAAAAGGTGATATTCTCTTCACCGGCACCCCCTCAGGTGTTGGAAAAGTTGAACCGAATGACTACCTTGAGGGTATATTAGAGAACGACCAACTATTTGCAATTAACGTACGATAATGATATACAGTTTAGATAAAATTAATGAAATGGCCGAAGGGGATGATGATTTTATCCTTTCTGTGGTATCCGTTTTTTTAGAGGAAGTTCCTGAAGATTTGAACGCTCTCGAAACAGCTATTGCCAAAAGAAACTATGACCAAATTTATAAGTTGGCCCATAAAATTAAACCCAATGTAGATCTTTTGGGTATGGAACAGACAAGGGCCAATGCCCTCGAGATTGAAACCTTGGGCAAGTCGGAAAGCAATATGGATGCTATCGCGGCTAAGTTTCCTTTGCTTAAAAAGGATGTAGAGCAAGTGGTAGCCGAGCTGAAAAAAGACTTCAACGTTTAGATTACCTAAAATTTTTAAAATTTGATATGGTTACTTTTGCAACCATTATGGCACAAGAGGCCGTAGCTAAATTATCTCGCTAATGCAAGCAGAAATCATTACTATAGGTGATGAAATTTTAATAGGTCAGATTGTTGACTCCAACTCTGCCTTTATCGCAAAAGAACTCAACAAAATTGGGGTTTCAGTCTATCAAATAACTTCAGTTCAAGATGACAAAAGTCATATATTAAGCGCATTAAAAGAGGCCAATGAACGTTCACAAATCGTCATAATGACGGGGGGACTCGGCCCTACAAAAGATGACATTACAAAACATGCCCTTTGTGCGTACTTTGATGACCAATTGGTCAAGAATGACCAGGTTCTGAGTCATATCGAGTATTTATTCAAAAAATATATTACCACACCTATTTCAGACCTGAACCGGCAACAAGCTTTGGTGCCAAAATCTGCTCAAGTACTCACCAATAAGTTTGGCACCGCTCCAGGACTTTGGATGGACAAGAATGGTGCTAGTTTCGTGTCATTGCCAGGGGTTCCCTTTGAAATGAAAGGACTGATCACCAATGAGGTGATTCCACGAATCATGGCGAAGTATCAGCGACCCCACATTATACATAAAACCATAATGACCTATGGATGGGGCGAAAGTGCCATAGCCAATGTAATTGAAAAATGGGAAGAACAACTGCCGGCTTATATCAAGTTTGCCTATTTACCAAGTCTTGGTCGTGTTCGCCTGCGACTGACCGCAAAAGGAACAGACAAGAATTTCTTGCAAATAGCGGTCAATGAAGAAGCTAAAAAACTGTATCCCTTGATTGGCGAAATCATTTATGGGGAAGAGGAAGATGAAAGTATTGAAGCGCTCATCGCCAAATTATTGACTCAAAAGGGAATGACCTTGTGCACAGCGGAGAGCTTTACAGGAGGAAAAATAGCCCAAGAGTTGACCTCATTGGCTGGTGCTTCTAAATATTTCAAAGGGTCGATAGTCAGTTATGCGACCGAAACCAAAATAAAGGTATTAGGTATCGACCCTAAATTGGTTGAAAAACATTCAGTAGTTAGTGAAAAGGTGGCCATGGCCATGGCCAACAACGTGAAAAAGTTAATGGATTCAGATTTTGCAATTGCCACTACGGGCAATGCTGGTCCCACCAAGGGAGATTCTGCTGTGGACATTGGTACGGTATATATTGCGGTTAGCTCTCCCAACGGCACTTTTGCAAAGAAATTTACCATGGGCAATCATCGTGAGCGCATCGTTCAAAAGTCTGTAAACAAGGCCTTTGAACTATTGCAAAAAGAAATATTAAATTTCTGAGCAAGAGTTTTGCCTGTTTAATAGAATTAGCTAAATTTGCAGCCTCAATAAAATCACTTAAATACTAGTGAGATGTCTAAAGTTTGTGAAGTAACGGGTAAAAAGGTAATGTTTGGCAACAACGTATCTTTCTCTGTCAATAAGACTAAGAGAAGATTTGACGTCAACATTTCCAAAAAGAAATTTTATATTCCAGAAGAGGATCGATGGGTAACCTTGAATGTTTCCTCCAAAGGAATCAAAATAATCAATAAGAAAGGTATTGCTGCAGCTTTGAAAGATGCGAGAGCCAATGGCTTTGTGAAGTAATAGTATAGAAAAATGGCAAAAAAGGGCAACAGAATTCAGGTAATATTGGAATGTACCGAGCATAAGGAATCGGGAATGGCGGGTACATCAAGATATATTACAACCAAGAACAAAAAGAATACACCAGATAGATTGGAGATTAAGAAATTCAATCCAATCTTGAAGCGCATGACCGTTCATAAAGAAATAAAATAATTGACATAATCTCCTTCAAGGTGATTGTTCATTTTAAGACAATAACATGGCAAAGAAAACAGTAGCAACATTACAAGGAAGTTCTAAAAGATTGACAAAGGCCATCAAAATGGTGAAGTCTCCAAAAACAGGTGCCTATACTTTTGTAGAATCTGTAATGTCACCAGAAATGGTCAATGATTGGTTGGCAAAACACTAATTCGTACCTTGTTAAACACATAAAGCCGCCATTGAGCGGCTTTTTTATTTATAGCTTTTTTATACTCCCAACCAGTTACATTTGGTTGGCGAATTTCAAATTCTGCTTTCGTATTTTGTCTGGTCTTAACTTTTATCAAGCTTCTTTCCTATCTTTGAAATTCAACGCAATGAAGTAATGAGTTTGTTCAAAAATATATTCTCAAAAGACAAAAAGGAAACCTTGGACAAAGGTCTCGAAAAAACCAAAACCAGTTTTTTTGGTAAGTTGACGAAAGCTGTAGCGGGCAAGTCTAAGGTCGATGATGAAGTGCTTGATAATTTGGAAGAAGTTTTGGTCACCTCAGATGTTGGTGTTGATACCACTTTAAAAATCATTGAGCGCATAGAGGCCAGAGTGTCTAAAGACAAGTACTTGGGTACAGAAGAACTGAACGTTATTCTACGAGAAGAAATAGCTGCACTTTTATCTGAGACCAATACATCTGAGAATACAGATTTTAAGGTGCCGAAAGATAAAAAACCTTACGTAATCATGGTGGTGGGCGTTAATGGTGTGGGTAAAACCACTACTATTGGTAAATTGGCCCATCAATTCAAGAATATTGGCCTTAAGGTTGTTTTAGGAGCCGCAGACACCTTTAGGGCGGCGGCCATTGATCAATTGGAGGTGTGGGCCCAAAGGGTTGATGTACCCTTGGTGAAACAAAAAATGGGAAGTGATCCAGCCTCGGTCGCTTTTGATACCCTAAATTCTGCTGTGGCCGATGGGGCCGATGTCGTACTTATTGATACGGCCGGTAGACTTCACAATAAGGTGAATTTGATGAATGAGTTGAGTAAGGTAAAACGGGTAATGCAAAAAGTAGTGCCCAATGCACCGCACGAAGTATTATTGGTGCTTGACGGTTCTACGGGTCAGAATGCGTTTGAACAGGCCAAACAATTTACAAAGGCGACAGAGGTGAGCAGTTTGGCGGTCACCAAATTGGACGGCACCGCTAAGGGGGGCGTCGTAATAGGTATATCTGACCAATTTCAAATACCAGTCAAGTATATTGGGGTAGGTGAGGGTATTGAAGACTTGCAAGTTTTCAATAAATTAGAATTTGTGGATTCTTTTTTTAAAGTATAGCGATTATTTCATTTTGAGGTATTGACAATCTTACTTTGATAGTAAAGGCCAAGATATGTGCTACGATATTAAAACCCAATTAGAGGCCCAGCTGGCTAGGGCAAGGCGCAATGGCGACGAAATCGCGGTACGTGAAATCACCGAAAAGCTTGTGCCTTACACTGATTTGCCGTTATTTCATGCATCTGGTTTTAGTCATCCAAAACTTCTTATTTACACCAATGATTCACCAGACTATCCCATAGTTGCAACCTGGGGTTTGGTACCCCATTGGGTAAAAGATAAAGAACAACTTAAAAAATTGTGGAATCAAACACTGAATGCCAGGGGAGAGACAATTTTTGAAAAACCTTCTTTTAGAACATCGGCCAAATACAGAAGATGTATCATTTATATTGATGGGTTTTACGAGCACCACCATCAAAACAAGCAGAGCTATCCATTTTTTATTAGCAGAAAAGACAATAGGCCCATGGCCCTCGCAGGATTATGGAGTGAATGGGTAGATACCTCCACCGGAGAAATATTAAATAGTTTTTCTATTGTCACCACTCAGGGGAATGACCTCTTGGCCAAAATTCACAACAACCCGAAATTGAAGGAGCCTAGAATGCCGCTTATTTTACCTGAAGCGTGGGAAGAGAAATGGCTACAGCCCATAAATGATGAACTTGATATTAAAGCCATCAACGAATTGATTTTACCCTATACAGAAGAGGAATTAAGCGCCCATCCGGTTGCTAAGTTAAGAGGTAGGGCCTATCAGGGCAATGTACCCGAGATTAGTGATTCCATATCATATCCAGAATTGGAACTAGAAATATGAAGTATTGTATATTTTCCTTTTTGTTATTATGCCTGGGTTTGAAAGCACAGATAAACCATCCTAAGGCCAGTCCATTTTCTAGACTAGAGCAGGAGGTAGGTCTTTCAAAAATAACGGTTCAATATTCAAGACCTTCGGCCAAAGGACGCAAAATTTTTGGTGCCTTGGTCCCCTATGGCCGTATATGGCGGGTTGGGGCCAATGAAAGCACAAAAATTAAGGTTGATTCCCAAATGGATGTTTTGGG